>JALVVQ010000001.1 GCA_027023325.1 Campylobacteraceae bacterium
CTCCTTGGCAGGTGTACCTCCTTTCAGTCTCTTCTGGGGTAAGCTTTATCTGATCAGTTCAGTTGTAGATTTCGCTGTGGCAACGGCAGAGACCAAATATATGGTATTGGCTGTTATCATGGTGCTCAACTCTGCTATCGCAGCCTACTATTACCTCAAACTAATTGTTTATATGTTCCTCAAAGCACCTTTGGCTTCCGAAGAAGTTGTCTATGTCAACCAATCACGACCACTCAATGTCGTGATTGGTATCTTGGCGGTGATTACGATTACTTCGATTTTCTATGTGCAGCCGCTACTTGAGTTTATCTCTTACCTTGTAAGTTCCAGTGGGTATTAATTGAAAGAGATTACGCTAGAGACGAAGATCCATGATCTTCTCAACGACTATCCGGGGATGAAAGAGATCCTGATAGCCATCAACCCGAAATTTAAAAAACTCAATAACCCGGTACTTCGTCGTACGCTTGGCAGGGTTGCCGGCGTGCGTCAGGCTGCCATCGTAGGTGGCATGGAGCCCATGGATCTACTCAATCAGCTCCGCCTGGCCGTAGGACAGGAGTCTATCTGTGAGACCTGCACAGAAGAGTCAGAAGCCTGTCATATACCTGCTGCAACACCGAGACCCAGCTGGCTACAGGGTGAGCCCACAGTGACACTCGATGCCAACCAAATCTTGGATCAGGATAAAAACCCCTTGGCGCTTGCCCGAAAGGCACTCCGATCTCTGAAGTCAGGCGCATTTATCCTTCTTGTGGCAGATTTTCGTCCGGAGCCTTTGATTGATGAGTTTGTAAAAGATGGATACAGGGTTTATACGGAAGAGTCACCAGAAGGACTGTACCATACCTATGTCCAAAAAGTACATTAAAAATATCTGCTAACAAATCTGCCTATAGATCTCTTCGGCACTTCCGGAGAAAGTCACATCAAACTGTGAGTTGTTAAAGGTAGTTTGTCGCTTGGCAAGTTGTGCCGTATGGGTACTTATTTGCTTCACCAGTGCGGCTTTGTCATAGTTGCCATCAAGGTATGCCAAGGTCTCTTTAATCCCAATCGCCTTCATGCTGTTAGGTGCGCGACCGTAGCTGCGCTCTAGTAGGCAGACCTCGTCAATCAGTCCCGCCTTGATCATTGTCTCTGTCCGTACAGCAATTCTCTCTCTTAGGAGGGTTCTTTCGATAGTAATCTGGTAGAGCGGTAGCGCTTCTTGAATCACTGGTTGGGGAGGATGTTGTGCAAAATAGTCAGAGGGGGTCAGCCCAGTTTCGAAGTAGATATCCAGTGCCTTCTCGATACGATAGCGATCAGCAGGCTTGATCTGCTGCATAGTTTTCGGGTCAAGTGCAGCAAGCATAGCATGGCTGTCTGTGGGATTTTGAAGGGCTTGCTTGGTTTTGATTCTGCTTTGGGGAGAGATGGCAGGCAGGTCACTGATTCCTTCCAGCAGCATCTTGAGATAAAACCCAGTACCACCGACAATGATAAGCGTTTTGTCTACTCTTTTGGCATAAGAGAGTGCTTCCTGATAAAGAGCGATATAAGTGGTCACATCGAAAGAAGCATCAGGAGAAAGAATATCTATGCCAAAGTGGAGGATGCCCTCACGCTCCTCCATCGTGGGCTTGGCAGAGGCGATATCGATTTCTTTGTAGAGAGAGAGTGAATCCAATGAGAGGATCACAGCATCCAGCTTTTTGGCAAGCATGACAGCAAGTGCAGTTTTTCCCGAAGCAGTGGGGCCGATCAGTGCAAATTGTTTCATCTGCATATCATAGCAAGATAGCACTAAGGGTTAAGTGCCAAAAGTGTAGAATACAGACAAGAATACCCTTAGTGCGGTAATATTTTAGAAGGAAAAACATGGATTTATATGACAAACATAACCGCTTTAATATTGCCAATCTTATCACCTTTGGCAATATCGCCTGCGGGGTGACAGCGATGTATCTGATTCAGCAAAACAGCTTTACTGTAGCAATCATATTGGCATGGATTGCCGGAGCTTTTGACATCGCTGATGGCAAAGTGGCACGCAAGTATAAGCTTTCGACAGAGTTTGGTGTGCAGCTTGACAGTTTTGCTGACTTTCTCTCTTTTGTGGTGATGCCGGCATTTTTACTTTTTTATGCTGCCAAACATTATGCAAGTGTATCTGGTTTTGCCGAGCTGCTGCTTGGTGTGGTCTTTGTCTGGTATATTATCTCGGGACTTCGCAGACTAGTAGAGTTCAACCTCAAGGTAGATGCCGGAGAGGTTGCCAAGTATTTTGAAGGCGTGCCTACGCCATTGGGCGCTATTCTTCTTTGGGTACTCTATCTGCTGGTTGCCTATGGGCTATTGAGTAGTGGATATATCCTTGCCCTTCTGGTCATGGGTATTGCCTGGTCGCTAAATTCACAGTTACGCATCCCACATCCCTAGACAATGAATAGCAGCAATATGAAGCAGATTAGAAAAAAACTGGGAGATTTCTCTGAGCTGGTGATGCTCAAACATTCGGTTTTCTCGTTGCCGTTTATTTTTATCGCTATGATTGTGGCATCTTGGCAGGTCTCAGGGTCAGGCTGGTTTGGGTGGCGGCTCTTTTTGCTAGGGCTGGTGGCTGCGGTGACTGCGCGTAATTTTGCGATGGGTGTCAACCGTTATCTTGACAGAGATGTAGACAGACTCAATCCTCGCACCAAGGGACGCCCTTCGGTAGACGGCAGGGTAAGCACGGGGCAGATGCTTGGGTTCATTGTTGTCAATGCCTTGCTGTTTGTCGCTGTAGCCTATACCATTAATGGCTTGGCTTTCAAACTCTCTCTGCCGATACTGGTGGTACTGGGTGCGTATACACTTTTCAAGCGTTTCTCTGCAGCAGCACACCTGATCTTGGGAATGAGCCTGGGGCTGGCGCCGATTGCCGGAGTAGTGGCAGTGCTCAATGATGTCACACTCTGGTCAGTCTATCTTGCCATAGGGGTGATGTTTTGGGTGGCAGGGTTTGATCTGCTTTACAGTTTACAGGATATTACATTTGATAAAAAGCATGGACTACACTCGGTACCTAGCAAGTTTGGTGCGGAGAAAACCCTATGGATAGCGAGAATCTTTCACGGTCTCACCATACTCTTTTGGATTTTATTTGTACTGAATGCAGGTTTGGGTCTTTGGACATGCTGGGCAGTTCTGTTTAGCACTGTGATGCTGGGCTATGAGCATTATCTTGTCAGCAAAGACTTTACCAAGATTGACAAAGCATTTTTTACTGTCAATGGCTATCTAGGCTTTATGTTTATCATTCTTGTCATTCTGGATGTGTTGTAGTGGTGCAGCTGTCTAGTCTGTTGACACAAAAGAGCTGGAGAGAGGCGCTAGGAGCAGAGTTTGAAAAACCCTACATACGAGAGCTAGAGCTATTTCTATCACAGGAACTCTCAGCAGGGAAAAATATCCTCCCCCCGCAGCCCCATTGGCTTGAAGCGCTCAACAGTACACCACTGGATCAGGTAAAGGTGGTCATATTGGGGCAAGACCCCTATCCGACTGCCGGGCATGCCCATGGTCTTTGCTTTTCTGTGCAGCCAGAGGTCAAACCACTCCCCAAATCCCTAGTCAATATCTACAAAGAGCTAGAGAGTGACTGCGGTATTGACAACTCACATACAGGCTATCTGCTGCCATGGGCGGGACAAGGGGTGCTGCTGCTCAATGCAGTATTGACAGTAGAGGAGGGGCAGACCAATGCCCACAAAGGCAAAGGCTGGGAAACATTCACTGATACAGTCATCAGTACCATTGACAAAGAGTGTCAAGGTGTTGTCTTTTTGCTCTGGGGTGCCTATGCACAGAAAAAAGGTCAGCATATCGATACCCAAAAACACCACATACTCCACGCACCACACCCCTCACCCCTCTCAGCCTACCGAGGCTTCTGGGGAAGCAGACCTTTTTCTCAGATCAACACCTATTTAACAGACAAGGGAAGAATACCTATAGAGTGGCAATTGTAGGGTCTCTGTAATATCAAATCAATAGGAAAATTTTTAATAGAAGTATGTAAAGCTGGTACACCCTACAGGATTCGAACCTGTGACCTTCGGTACCGCAAACCGATGCTCTATCCAGCTGAGCCAAGAGTGCACATGATGTGTAAGAGTGGCATTTTATCCCAAAAGGGCTTAAAACTCAATACAATCAAATAAAAGTTATAATATCTCTACAAAAATCAAAGGTGTGTTATGAAGGTTTTGTTGTTGACGCGCAATCATGTGGTACGGGAATTTATAGAATTGGTAACGGGTCGGATTGCTGCGGATTTGGAGGTGCGAGAGGATGCCAATGGTGTAGAGGATGAGGCGTATGACTTTCTCTTCGTAGATGATAGAGGCTCGCTGCTGGAAGAGAGCATAGTATTGCTGGAGAGGCTGAAAACTCATCAAAACATTGTCTTGTATAATGAGAAAAATACACTGCATGCACTTTTTGGCCAGAAGATTAAAAAGCCTTTTTTGCCTTCTGATATCCAAAGTATACTGGAGGCGAGCCCAGCAGAGAAAAATCTACCCTCAGAAGAACAGATACTTAATATTCAGGATATAGAGGAGATACGTGGGCTTCTGGAGAGCGAGGGGATGGAAATCGTCTCAGAGGAGGAGCTCGTAGATGAGATAGAGATGGAGCATGGAATATCTGAGACTGAGAGAGAGGTCCGTATGGACGAGGAGCTTCTGATGGCGCTTAGAAATATGGAGCCTAAAAAGATACGAAAGCTGCTGAAAGGTGCAGAGGTGACGCTGACTATTAGATTTCCAAAGGAGACAGAATGAGTGGTGCCATATTAATTCTTTCGGGTCCAAGTGGTGCCGGAAAAAGCACGATCATCAAAGAGGCTTCAACGAGGATAGGAGAGTTTTACTTTTCTATCTCTTCGACCTCTCGCGCACCGAGAGAGGGCGAAAAAGAGGGGAGAGAGTACCACTTTGTCACTAAAGAAGTATTTGAGAGAGGCATTGAAGCAGGCGAATTTCTAGAGTATGCCATGGTACATGGCAACTACTATGGCACCTCACTGACACCCGTGCATACGGCACTGAAGGCTGGGAAACTGGTGATATTTGACATTGATGTGCAAGGATTTCACTTGGCCAAAGAGCGCATGGGAGACCTGATTACTTCAGCATTTATCCTGCCTCCTTCATTGGGTGAACTAGACAGGAGACTGACGGATAGACTGACGGACAGCCCAGAGGTGATCTCCCAAAGGCTTAAAAATGCCAAGAGAGAGATATTGGAGATTGGTGCTTATGACTTCGTTATCGTCAATGATGAGATAGGGGAGGCGGTAGAGAAATTTGTGTCCGTAGCCAATGCAGCGAGATTAAAGCTGGGTGACAGCGAAGGGGAAGAATTTGTGAATGCATGGCTCTCATCTTGAGAGTTAGAGGTGCCCTTTAGCATTTTTA
>JALVVQ010000002.1 GCA_027023325.1 Campylobacteraceae bacterium
GAAGGTACGGTTGCCAAAGGGAATCTTGGCAATGATCGCTTCTCGTTTGACATAGTAGTGATCACTAAAAAATGTCAGATCAAAAACTTTGATGACAAATTACCTTAGTATATCGGCTTGTCATAGATGACAAAGTCGCTGGCGAGTGCTTTCATCTCCTCTTTGATCGTGGCATGCAGGGCATGGTCGTCGATATGGTCGAGCACATCTGCAATCTTGTTGGCAATGACTTCAAATTCTGCCTCTTTCATGCCTCTGCTGGTGAGCGCAGGAGAGCCGATACGAATACCCGAGGTGACAAAAGGTGAGCGGGTTTCGCCAGGTACGGTATTTTTGTTGACAGTGATACCTGCGGCACCCAAAGCAGCATCTGCATCCTTGCCGGAGAATTCTTTATTGAGGAAGCTGACCAGTACGAGGTGGTTGTCTGTGCCGCCAGAGACGATATCATAGCCTCTAGCGATAAGTACCTCCGCCAGCTTGGTGGCATTGGCTTTGACCTGCTTGGCGTAGGTTTTCCATGCTGGACTGAGATTGTACTTGAAGCCGACGGCTTTGGCAGCGATGACATGTACCAGTGGACCACCCTGGAGTCCAGGGAAGATAGCTGAGTTGATCTTCTTGGCGATATCCTCATCGTTGGTCATGATCATGCCACCTCTAGGACCTGCCAGGGTTTTGTGTGTGGTGGTGGTGACGACATCTGCATAGGGGAAGGGGCTGGGATGTTCACCGGCACAGACCAATCCTGCGATATGGGCAATATCGGCAAAAAGGACGGCACCCACTTCATCTGCGATCTCTCTAAACTTGGCAAAATCTATCTCTCTGGCGTAGGCAGAAGCCCCACAGACGATGATCTTGGGCTGTACAGTTTTGGCGATCTCCATCACTTTGTCATAGTTGATACGACCGTCCAACTCAACACCATAAGTGAAGCTGGAGTAGTTTTTGCCTGAGAAGCTGGGCTTGGAGCCGTGAGTGAGGTGACCACCGTGGCTGAGATCCATACCGAGAATCTTCTCTCCGGCTTTAATCAGGGCAGCATAGACAGCACCATTGGCCTGAGAGCCAGAGTGTGGCTGTACATTGGCAAATTTACAGTCAAAGAGCTCGCAGGCTCTGTCGATAGCAATCTGCTCAGCCTTGTCTGCAAACTCACAACCACCATAATAACGCTTATAGGGATAACCCTCAGCATATTTGTTGGTAAAGACAGATCCCATCGCCTCCATGACGGCAGGCTGGGTAAAGTTCTCAGAAGCAATCATCTCCAAGTGGTCGGTTTGTCTCTCCAGTTCATTCTGAATGGTCTCAAAGATTTCGGGGTCGAAAGATTCGATAGCGTAGCTCATAGGTATTCCTTGGTGCATAAATTTTGTCATTGGGTTTTGATAGTATACTCTGACTCTCAGAGTGATAGCCTAACAAATGTTATCTATGCGTATTTATATCCAATTTGCTCTTAGTTTTTACTTCTCTATCAGTGCCAGCTTGGCTGCGAGTACTATAAAGATACTTCCTGCGATATGGTTGAGCCAAAGATTGGCTTTGGGGGTGCGCACAAACCATGCGCTGATCTTGGCAGCAAGGAGAGAGATGGTGGAAAAGACGGCAAAAGCAGAGAGGATAAAAAGTCCGCCAAGCATAAAAATTTGCACCGTGACACTGCCTCTGTGTGCATCGGCAAACTGCGGTAGCAGGGCAAGAAAAAAAAGAGAGACTTTGGGATTGGTGATATTCATGAAGATTCCTCTACGGTAGAGCTTGGAGAGCGAGAGTCTGTTTTTCTCTGCATGCAAATCCAGCCTGGAGGAGTCACGAAAGCTGAGGTACGCGAGATAGAGCAGGTAGGCAGCACCGATGTATTTGAGGATATCAAAGGCCAGCTGAGAGGTCTGAAAGATCGCAGCCACCCCCAATGCCACCGCTGTGGTATGAAAGAGCAGTCCTGTCATGAGCCCCAGTGTCACAGTGATACCTGCGCGGGCGCCTTTGGTCATGGACTGGGTGAGCACGAAGATATTGTCAGGCCCAGGTACAAGCGCCAGCGCCATAGCAGAGAGGGCAAAGAGGGTGATGGTCTCTAGGGGGAGCATGGGATTGTCCCTCCATCGTTGTCGTCACACATTTTGGGTTCACTGCCCCAGATCTCTATATCGTCTATCCACTGCTCTTTTGGGTTTGAATCTCCATAGATTTGGGTGAGCATAATGAAATCAATGGGGTTGTTGTATCGTGTGGTGGGGCCGTGGTGTTCTCCTACGATCTTGCCGTTGATCTTCCAACGGGCGATGCCGTCATTTCCGTTGCTCCAGTGCCAATAGTATTCGGTAAGGAACCACTTGTCAGTGATGACAGGCACCACACTGTTGTTGCATGATGCAGTTGGTGTGAGTGTGTCGCACTCCCATAGAGAGTGTTCGGAATCTTTGTCTCCCTGAAAATGCCATGAGGCACGACCCTCTTCGTCTGTGTAGAGATAAGAGATGAGTCGAAATCCTGTACCGTTTTCTCCGGGGTCTTTGTAGTCCTTGGTTTTGTATTCGAGAAAGGCTCTCCATTTGTTTTTTTCGCCGAGCATGCGGCTGTCTATCTTCATCCAGTATCGGACATAGAGATCTTTTCTGCCATCTTGGATATTGAGAATTTCATAAGGGTATTGGGTAGCACCTGTGGCGTCATAATTTTCTTTGGTGTAGAGTACTTTGGTTTGCTTTCCTGTATGTCCTGTGGTACTGACAATACTGGTCTCCAAAGCATCCCCGCCATCATCATCTACGGCGTGTAGGGCACTTTCGCTGCTTCCGAGAATCTCCAAAGGCCAGCTGAATCCGGATTCTGTATCTTTTCCGCGTATATAGTGGTACTCTTCACTGTCTTTTACGGGGGCAGAGTCCATGTAGACCTTGCCCTCAAAGCCAGACTTGAAGAGTAGTTTGGCTGTCTGCACGGTCTGGCTACCTTCACTGCATGCCATCGTAAATAATACTATAGCAGAAAGTGTGGCGATGTAGAGTGTTTTCATTTTTCGTACTCCTGTTTGTTATGTATTTTTTGGTTTAGATGTCAGTAGGTAGGCCATAGGTATACAGCCTATAGCAAAAATACTGCATATCAGGTAGGTTTGATCTAGGCCAAGATTGTCTCCCATGAGCCCTACGACGAAAACGACCAGAGAGCTGAGAGCGAAGTTGATCGTCATATAGATACTGTTCATAAAAGTTGGCATATTGGAGTCTGTGTCTTGTACCGTTGCCATGAGTACAGGGCCACTGGTGAAGAGAAAAAGTCCTAGTGGGATCAGCAAAAAGATATGGCTGCTCATGGCAAAAAATCCCATACTGACAACCGCACCGATACTCCCTATGAGCAGCATGGGTCTTCTGCCGATACGGTCAGATAGATTGCCTGAAAGTGAGGTACCAAGAATACCAAAAAATTGTAGCAGTGACAGTGAGATACCGGCATACCAGAGAGAGGCTCCCTGCTGGGTAAGGTACACAGGAAGAAAAAGGGTCAAGGCGCTTTTCATGCCTGCTTGGAAGAAGAGAAATGCTCCCATGGTCAAAAAGAAATAGCGGTAACGATAGAGCAGTTTTTTGCCATCTCCTTTCTCTTTGGCTTTTTGAATGGGTCTGTCGGTATCAAAATCTTTGAGTTTGATATAGAGTATCAGTGAAGCCAGCAGTCCCAGAGGCATGAGCCTGTAGATACCTTCCAGCCCCCACCACGATACGCCTGCGGTGACGAGCAGTGGCCCCACAGTCCGTGCCAATTCGCCGCCTACCATAAAATAACTCATGCCGGTACCGGTTTTATCTCCAGAGGACTCCTTGACCATGGTCGGTGAAGGCACATGAAAGAGTGCCGTACTGATGCCCGTCACAAAGAGGAGGATAAAAAGCACCCCCAGCGAAGGTGCCAGCCCAATGAGGCTCATGCAGATAGCCGTCATAGCAGGGGTAAGTATCACGAAGTATTTGACGCCTGTTTTTTCTGCCATCAATCCAAAAAATGGGTTAAAAAGAGAGGGAATTCGGGTGATGATATTGAGCAGGGCAGCAGTGGAGAGGCTGATACCAAGTTTTTCTATCAGAAGTGGAAGAAGTGGTGCCAGAAAGGAGGTATAAACATCATGCGAAAAGTGTGCGAAAGAGATGGTGAAAACCTTGGATTTTTGGAACTGTTTAGGATGCATCATCTGTCCTGATTGTGGGTAAATATGGATGGCAGGAGAGTTTTACTCTCCTGCCGCCCTCTTCTTGCATGCTGCCACATCAGTACAGAAGAATCCTTTACCCTTCTTGGCAGGCTTGAGCTCTTCTTCTACCGTATGACCACACTTTTTGCAGACAGGGCCATCATGTTTTTCGACGATAGGTTGGGGTGCTTCGGGTTTCATGGCAGGGAAGAGGAGTACATCACGGATGGAGTGTTGGTTGGTCAGCATCATAACCAGACGGTCGATACCGATACCCTCTCCTGCGGTGGGCGCCATACCATAGCTGAGTGCCTTGACAAAGTCGGTGTCCATATGCATCGCCTCTTCATCCCCTGTCGCCTCTTTGGCATCTGCTTGGGCTTTGAACCGCTCTAGCTGATCGAGAGGGTCATTGAGCTCATTGAAGCCGTTGGCGATCTCTTTGCCCGCCATGAAGAGCTCAAAACGCTCTGCGATCTCTGGGTTTTCATCACTTCTGCGAGAGAGTGGTGAGATATCGATTGGGTAGTGGGTGATATAGGTTGGGTTGATAAGTTTCTCCTCAACAAAGGCATCAAAGAGCTCTGCTTGGAGATATCCAAGCGTGAGGTTTTTGTCGACCTCTACACCATGTTGTTTGAGATAGGCGATCGCTTTGGCTTTATCATTGGCAACATCCTCAGGGACAGCACCGATGCTTGTAAGCCCCTCTATAAAAGGTACTTTGGCAAAGGGTGTGGTGCAGTCTATCTGCATCTCTCCATAGGTCAGTGTTCTGCTCATCCCTAGGTTGTCGAAGAGGTAGTCATAGAGGTCTTCTGTGAGCTTCATGAGGTCTTGGTAGTTGTGATATGCCCAGTAGAACTCTATGGAGGTGAACTCTGGATTGTGGGTCTGATCCATTCCTTCATTACGAAAGTTTCGGTTGATCTCAAAGACCGCTTCCATCCCACCTACTACGAGTCGCTTGAGGTAGAGTTCCGGGGCGATACGCAAATAACGGTCTACTCCCAGTGCATTATGGTGCGTGGTAAAGGGCTTGGCATTGGCACCGCCAGGGATAGGGTGCATCATGGGGGTTTCTACCTCTAGAAAACCTGCATCCTCAAAGAATCGTCGGATCAGCGAAACGATACGGCTGCGCTGTTCAAAGTTTTTCTTAACTTCTGGATTCATGATCATATCGAGGTATCGCTGGCGGTAACGTATCTCATGGTCTGTAAGCCCATGAAACTTCTCAGGAAGAGGAGAGATAGACTTGGAGACGATCTTCATCTCTTTGCAATGTAGGGTCAGCTCACCTGTTTGTGTTACAAAGGGATAGCCTTTCGCCTCGATGATGTCGCCTACTTCAAAGAGCTTTTTGACTACAGTGTTGTAGTAGCCTTCTGCCAGTTCATCACGGTTGTAGTAGATTTGCACTAGGCCGTCACTGTCCTCAATCTTTGCAAAGGCTGCTTTGCCCATGATACGGACAAACTTGATCCGTCCTGTGAGTGTCACGGTGACGGTGTCATCTTTCTTTTCCTCAGCTTCTTGCTCTGCAATATAGGTAAACTTCTCAAGAAAGGTTCCTGAAGAGATACCTTTGGTAATGTTGGTAGGGTAGGGGTTGTGCCCCTCTTCTCTAAGCTTCTCTGCTTTTTTAATGCGTTCTTGTATGTAGTGGTTATCGAAAATCAAGGGTATTCCTTATGGCTAGTATTGGTTAGGGTTTTTTTGATTTGATCATCTCTTTTTCACCCAAAGGCGAAAGATTGATCAGTACTGAACCTACACGGTCAAGTGTAGGATAGAGTCTGCTCTGCTGGATGGTCTTGGTCATATTTTCTTTGATTAGAGGGCTTCTAAAAAGTGCGGAAATGATCAGAGAAAAGATCAAAAAATATTTGATACCGGCAACCACAAATCCAAAAAATCTGTCCAGTCCACTGTGGGAATCCCCTTTGGAGACACCGACAATAAGGTTGCCAACAAAGACGGAAGCAGCCCACACAAGTGCCAGCACAGCCAGAAATCCTATGAGCTTCAGCGCTGCAAAATTTTCCAAATGAAATATATTTTTATCGATTGTGCGCGCAACAAAGGTAGCACTCCGGGAGGCGAGAAATACGCCACCTATCAATCCCACAAAACCAAATATTTCCCTCAGAAAACCATTCATCAGTCCTTTGATGGCCATAAGGATGACAAGAATAATGATGGTAATGTCGATACTGTTGAGGCCTGCAAAAAAATTCATAGTTGCTGCTTTCTAGAATCTCTGAATGGCTTTTGCAAGCTCATCCGGTTTGTTGGCATACTGCATCGCAATATGTTTGTCGATGGAACCGTTTCGGATAAAGGTCAGCAGCGCCTGTGTCTGTGTCTGCATGCCTGTGCCTTCTTGACCCAACTGCATGGTAGAGTAGATCTGGTGCACTTTGTCTTCACGGATGAGGTTGGCGATGGCATGGTTGGTGACCAGTATCTCAGAGGCTGCGACCCTGCCACTTTTGATTTTGGGTAGCAGTGCCTGGGCAATGACAGCTACCAGTGAAGTAGAGATCATTGCACGAATCTGTGGCTGCTCGTCTCCAGAAAAGACATCAATGATACGGTTGATCGTGCCTGGAGCTGAGGAGGTGTGCAGGGTGCCGAAAACCAGGTGCCCGGTCTCTGCCGCAGTCAGGGCTGCGGCGATGGTCTCTCTGTCTCTCATTTCCCCGATGAGAATGATATCGGGGTCTTGACGCATGGCATACTTGAGTGCCGTGGCGAAGGACTCAGTATCTTCTCCTACGCCTCTGTGGGAAAAGACACATTTTTTGTTTTGGTGCACGAACTCGACGGGATCTTCCACGGTCACGATGTGCTTGGATTCTGTGAGGTTGATCTGGTTAAGCATGGCTGCCAGTGTGGTGGACTTGCCTGATCCGGTAGGGCCGGTGACAAGGATGAGCCCCTTCTCTCTCTTGATCAGTTCTTTGTAGACTGCCGGAGCATGAAGGTCATCCAGTGAAGGCACATCGATGGGAATCACCCTAAAGGCTGCAGCCATATCCCCCAGTGTTTTGTAGAAGTTGGCTCTGAATCGTCCGATACCTTCCAGTTCCAACGCGAAGTCCAGTTCTGAATGCTCTTCAAAAATTTTCTTCTGTTTTTCCGTAATAAGCGAGTAGCACATGTCTTCGATCTCAGTACCGCTTAGCTTGGGGAGGTTGATGGGCTTGAGTGCACCATCCAGTCGCAGTAGTGGCTCACTTTTGCTGATGAGGTGTAGGTCGGAGGCATTATGAACCACCACACTCTGGAGAAGTTTCTTGATATTGGATCCTGACATTTTCTATCCTTTTGGGTAATTATTCTATGATGGCTGGGACGACAAAAAAGTCATCCTCGTGTCTAGGGGCACGAGAGAGGATATCTCTAGATATCTCCGGATTGTTGACAGGGATATCTTCACGCATAGGTGTACCCCCTTCAAGTGTAGAGAAGGAGGCGTCTAGATGGCTGGTATCCAGTTCATTGAGGTTCTCTATGTACTCCAGTATCTCAGAGAGCTGACTGATGACAGCTTCTTTTTTGCTTTCGTCGATACGAAGATGGGAGAGTTTCTCCAATTTTTCTAAAACAGTATAATCTATGTGCACAATGACAGCCTTGCTTTGATATATTTGATATAACTGCTATAATTATAGTTAAAACTCTATTAAGGAAAGCTCTAGCTATGCATGTAATCGATTTTTTTCTCAAAATATTGGCTGCAGAATCTGTGACCCCAGATGATGCCGGACTGATGCAGCTCACTGAAGCTTATCTGCCTGATTATCAGGCAACCTATGTAAATGAAGGAGGCGTGAAGAACCTTTTTCTGAGCAAGAAGTTTGGTAAAGGTAGTCATCTCTGCTTTGCCGGGCATGTCGATGTAGTGCCTCCGGGCGAAGGCTGGGAAAGTAATCCCTTTGCCCCGATGATTAGGGAGGGGAAAATCTATGCCAGAGGGGCACAAGATATGAAAAGTGGCGTGGCTGCTTTTGTGCAGGCTTGCAAGGAAGCAGAGGGTTTCGAGGGAACACTCTCAATACTACTCACTTCTGATGAGGAGGGAGATGGTACTTATGGGACACAGATGATGCTGAGACACTTGCAGGAAATTGATGCACTGCCAGACTATTGCGTGGTTGCGGAGCCTACCTGCGAGATGATCTTTGGAGATGCGATCAAGATCGGTCGCAGAGGCTCTATCAATGGATACCTGACCATCCATGGCAAGCAGGGACATGCCGCCTATCCTGAAAAAGCACTCAATCCTGTCCATCAAATTGCTCCGATACTAGAGAAGATCGCGGGAGTGAACTTGGACAATGGTGATGAAGATTTTGCTCCCAGTCAGATGGTGATCACGGATATCCGAGGCGGCATGGAGGTGACCAATGTCACGCCTAACTCGCTCAAGATCATGTTTAATGTCCGTAACTCTACCAACACTACGGAGGCGGATGTGAGAGCCCATGTTGAGCAGGCATTGGTGGGATTGGACTTTACTTTGAGGCTTGATCAGGGTGCCCATCCGTTTGTGACACAGAGGGATTCTGAGATTGTTAAAAATATCACTACAAGTATCCAAAATATTACAGGTGTCAGCACCAAGCTCTCCACCGCAGGAGGCACCAGTGATGCACGCTTTATGGGACAGTATGGGGTTGATGTAGTGGAGTTTGGGGTCATCAATGACACCATCCATGCACCCAATGAGCGTACCAGTATTGCTGAAGTAGAGGGACTCTATGAAGTCTTCACACACTTAATCAAGCATTGGAATATGACAATTTGACATATTTTTTCATTTATAAATGATTTGTGTGTATAATATTCAAAAGCAAACGAAGGGAAGAGGATGAGCGAAGCAGAACCATTACAGTCTTTTTTTGCCGCCACCTCTCTCTCACACCACTATACCAGCATTGAACTTTTTGCTGGAGCTGGTGGTATGGCATTGGGGATGGAAAAAGCAGGCTTTAGGCACCTGCTTCTGAATGACTTTGATCGCGCTGCCACAGAAACGCTTAAGCGTAACCGCCCTGAATGGCATGTCGTGCATGGTGATATTGCCGAGATTGACTTCACTCCTTACCGAGGTATTGACCTTTTGACAGGTGGGTTTCCTTGTCAGGCATTCTCCTATGCAGGTCGCAAGAGAGGTCTAGAAGACACAAGAGGCACACTTTTTTATGAGTTTGCTCGCGCCCTGAAAGAGTCAGAACCCAAAGTATTTTTAGCAGAGAATGTTAGAGGACTCAAGAGTCATGATGGTGGACGCACACTTCAGACGATGATAGAAGTCTTTGAGTCGATGGGGTATGAAGTGTGTGAACCTAGGGTGTTGAAAGGTATTCATTTTGCTGTGCCTCAAAAGCGTGAGCGTCTCTTTATTGTGGGCATCAAAAAAGAGTATGCCTCAGATGTGACATTCGTATGGCCCAAGGAGAACAGCAGGATATATACACTCAAAGATGCACTAAAAAAAGGAGCGCTTTACACCTGTGATGTACCAGCCTCTCCTGGTCAAACTTACCCAGAAAAGAAAAAAAGAGTACTGGATATGGTACCACCGGGTGGATACTGGCGTGATTTGCCTTTATTAGAGCAAAAAGCCTATATGATGAAAAGTTTTTATTTGGGAGGAGGCAAGACGGGAATTGCTAGACGCATTGCCTGGGATGAGCCCTGCCTTACGCTGACTTGTTCGCCTGCACAAAAGCAGACAGAACGCTGCCACCCTGAAGAAACGAGACCCTTTCAGGTACGTGAGTATGCGAGAATACAAACTTTTCCGGACAGCTGGCAGTTTCAGGGTTCGCTGACCAACCAGTATAAGCAGATAGGTAATGCAGTACCGGTTAATTTGGCATTTGCTATGGGGATGGCACTTGTGAAGCTTTTGGATGACGTTGCGGAGCTAGGGTGATGACTGGGTATGGGTTGGATTTTATCTCAGATGAGGATCTGTTCGCCCATGTGCAGGAGACTGTAGGCAAATACCGCTTCAAAATCGATCTCAAAACATTCAATAAAAACCTTATTGACCCGATCAAACTGACTTTTGACAGCAAAGTCTATGGCAAGACACTGGAGGAGACGATAGAGTCTGAGATCATCCGCCAGATGGACAAGACCAACAGCAACCATATCGGCTATTTTCATCAAAATATCTTTCGGTATATCAATCATGAGTGGTCTGTCCCTAAACAGGGCTTTGACCTCGTGAATGAAGAGAAGCATATCTATGTCGAGATGAAAAACAAACACAATACAATGAACTCCTCATCTGCGCAAAAAACCTATATCAAAATGCAAAGTATGTTGCTAAAAAGTGCAGAGAACCGATGTCTTTTGGTTGAAGTAATCGCCAAAAAAAGCCAAAATACTCCCTGGAAAATCAGCCTAGATGGTGTGCCCCATACCCATGAATATATTCGAAGGGTCTCTATGGATCTCTTCTATGAAATGGTGACAGGGGAAGCAGATGCCTTCAGAAAACTGTGTGAAGCCTTACCTGCGGTGCTTGATGATGTGGTGAACGCAATGGATGCGGCATTGATCGAAAACAGTGTCTTTGAAGAGTTGAAGTCACTCTCACCCAATCTACTCAAAAGTCTCTTTGTTCTTTCGTTTGAGAGATATGAGGGGTTTGAAGATTTAGATATAGCCTGATGTGGAAACTCATTCTCCTCTCCATTGTCCTAGAGCTTTTCGAAGCCAACTGGCAACGATCGAATACCCTCATGGGTTCACTGGCAAAGAGCTACTATTTCTATCATAAGTCTATCTTTTTGCTACTTTTCATGCACATAGGCTACCTCTATACCCTTTATGTTTCACTGGCATTTGATCTGCTCAACTGGCCGATCTTTTTCATCCTACTGCTTAAGAGTATGGATATTTTTATGAAGATCCATCTGGTGCAGAAGGTTTTTGTGCATCAGGAAGCCGATGATGGATTACTCTTGATACTGGAGAGTCCGACACCGTGGTGGTATTATCTGATCGGGGTACTGACTTATCCCTGGTTGTTGTATATGGCGATGGGTGGATGAGAGTATGAATCTCGAAGCAGAAGTCCAAAAGCAGCTCCTGGAACTCAGAGAGAAGGATAAACTCCTCATCGCGCAGTCCAAACTGGCAGCAGTGGGAGAGACGCTGGCACATATCGCTCATCAGTGGAAGCAGCCACTGGCTCAGATCAACTCGGTCGTGGCGAGTATCGAAGCGGATTTTGAGGAGGGCAAGCTGGATGGCGTGCAACTGGAGAGACGCCTGAACGAGATCGAGAAGCTTACTTTCTATATGTCTGACACGATCGAGAGCTTTAACACCTATCTTCAGCCAAGTAAAGGACAGGAGGTCTTCGGTGCGCGAGAGGCGTTGGATGATGCGGTAGCGCTGGTGAAGGGACTGTTGGAGTCTAAGCAGATTGCATTGGAGATTAGCATGGAGGCCTCCTACCGAATACGAGGGGTCAAAAAGGAGTTTGTCCAAGCCCTGCTGGTCATCTTGAACAACGCCAAAGATATCCTCATCGAGCGAGCACCTGCCTCCAAAGAGATAAGTATTGCTATCTATAGAGAGGCGGGCAATGTCTTCCTAGATATCATAGACAATGCAGGAGGTATCGAGGCACAGTATCTGGAGAAAATCTTTGATCCCTACTTTACCACCAAGCCTCACTCTCAGGGCACAGGACACGGGCTCTGCATGGCAAAGCTCATCGTCGAAAAAAGTATGCATGGAGAGCTGCTGGCTTCCAATGAGCCGCAGGGTGCGAAATTTTCTATCTCTTTGGATATCGTGGAGGAGAAGGATGTATAACTACACGATCCTCTATGCCGAAGATGAGGCACCCACAAGACGCAACTATGCCCGCTATCTGGAGCGCTACTTTGCCCGAGTCTATGCGGTGCCGGACGGGAAGGCTGCACTGGAGGCCTACCGCACCTACCATCCTGATATTCTTCTGTTGGATATTAATATGCCTCACCGTAATGGTCTAGAGGTTGCCAAAATAATTCGTGAAGAGGACAAAGCCACACGCATACTGATCCTTACTGCTCATCTGGAGCGGGACAAACTACTCTTTGCTACGGAGCTTGGACTGACCAAATACCTGCCCAAGCCGATCCAGAGAGGCACACTCAAAGCAGCACTCTCTGAGGCGGTGGCACAGCTGAAAGAGCTGCGAGAGACAGAGATGATACTTTTACTGGGTGAGGGCTACAACTGGCACCCAGTGACGCGGCAACTGCTGCACTCCACAGAGCAGGTCAAGCTGACCCGCTATGAGATGGCATTGCTGGAGTTGCTGACATCCAAATCAGGGCAGATATTTTCTACCGATGAGATTGCACTGCATCTATGGAATGATGATGTGGAGGCTGTCTCTCAACCCCGCAAGATCAAAGATATCATCAAGCGCCTACGCAAAAAGCTTCCTGATGGGGTGATTGAGAATGTCTATGGGGTTGGGTTTCGACTTAAAGTAGCATCGTTCTAAAACATTTCATAGACCCGTCCTGATACTTTTCTGCCCCTTTTCTCTCCTATAATTATTACATTAGAAGTTATAGCCTAAACAAAAGGATACAGATATGGCAGAACTACTCAAAACCCCGCTTCATGAGAGGCAGCAAGCATTGGGAAGTCGCAATGTGGGCTTCTGTGGCTGGGATATGCCGATACAGTATGCAGGAATCATCGCAGAGCACAAGGCGTGCCGTGAGGATGTGGCACTGTTTGATACCTCGCATATGGGGGAGTTTTTCTTTGAGGGGGATATTGTCGCCTCTGGGATGAATGAAGCCACGACGATCGATATTGATGCGCTGCCTGTGGGCAAGTGCAAGTATGGGTTTTTGCTCAATGATGAGGGTGGGGTGATTGATGATCTGATCGTCTATCGTCTGGGAGAGCAGGCGCTGATGATCGTAGTTAATGCTGCCAGACGGGAGACAGACCTATACATTTTCCGTGATCGTATGGGAAGTGGGACGATGACAGATCGTTCTGTCAAATACGCGAAGCTTGATGTCCAGGGTCCTCATGCGATCAAGGTACTACAAAAGTACTTCGACAGGGATCTGACCGAGCTGGGCTTTTTCTCCTTTGTGCAGACAGAGATATTTGGGGAGTCGTGTCTGCTGAGTCGGACGGGATATACAGGGGAGCTGGGCTTTGAGCTCTATATCGATGGGGCGACCTCGGTGCGTATCTGGGATGCGCTGATCGCTGATGGAGTGACCCCTGCGGGTTTGGGAGCTAGGGATGCTTTGCGGCTAGAGATGGGGTACAGTCTCTATGGCAATGATCTGAGCGAGACCATCACGCCACTGGAAGCCAATCTAGGGATGTTTGTCAACCTCAAACGAGACTATATCGGAGTCGATGCCCTCAGAGACCAGAAAGAGGCGGGGGTGACCCGTCTGCTGATGCCGTTCAAGACTGCAGGACGAAGAAGTGCCAGAAAAGATTTTGAGGTCTATCAGAATGACCGCAAGGTAGGTTTCGTCACCTCTGCAGCATTCTCTCCGACACTCAATGTCGGGATCGGATTGGCAATGATCGATCTAGAAGGCTTTGACAAAGATACAGGCATCGAACTGCGAGACAGTAGAGGGGCGATCGAAGCAAATATCGCATCGTTGCCATTTATAAAAAAATAAAAAGGAGAAAGAATGATTAAATACAGTCAAGAGCATGAGTGGGCAAAGGTAGAGGGTGAGGAAGCGACGATAGGTGTCTCAGCCTATGCGATAGAGCAGTTGGGTGACATCACCTTCGTAGAGCTGCCAGAGGTGGATGCAGAGGTCAGTGCGGAGGAGAGTGTGGCATTTGTCGAGTCTGTCAAGGCAGCTTCGGATATCTATACACCACTCTCAGGTACTGTAACGGAGGTCAATGAAGCTTTGCTGGATGCCCCTGAGCAGCTCAATGCAGATGCAGCCAATACCTGGATCTTCAAACTCAAGCTTTCAGATGAGGGAGAGCTGGATGGACTCATGGATCAGGCAGCCTATGATGCCTATCTAGAGACCCTGTAGGAGGTCGGCGTGCCCTATACACCCCATACCCCTGCCGATGTGACACAGATGCTGGAGGTGATCGGTCTGGAGAGCGAAGAATCACTCTTTGACTCTGTGCCAGATGCACTCAAGATCGACAGCCTGAATCTTCCCGATGGCGTAGATGAGTATACCGCCTTTGCCCAATTCAAAGCGATGGCAGCAAAAAATAGTACGGACAAAGTCTGCTTCCTTGGTGGTGGATACTATGACCATATCATTCCAGCAGCGGTTGATGCGCTTTCGATGCGTTCGGAGTTTTATACCGCCTATACGCCGTATCAGGCAGAGGCTTCGCAGGGTACACTGCAGGTGCTTTATGAGTATCAGAGCCTTATCTGTAGGTTGACTGGTATGGAGGTGAGCAATGCATCGATGTATGATGGTGCCACCGCACTGGCAGAGGCAGCACTCATGGCAGTACGGATCACCAAGCGCAACAAGATCTTCATCGACAAAGGGGTCAACCCCAGTACGATAAAAATCGTACAAACCTATCTCTCTTTTAGGGAAATCGCATCAGAGGTTGTTGATGCTGATACCGTAGAGATCGATGAGAGTGTCGCAGGGTATCTGTTTCAAAACCCCAATTTTTATGGTTCGGTGAGGGATTTTACCGCATGGGTAGAAAAACTCCATGCACACAAGGCACTGGCAGTGATGTCTACCTACCCCATCGCACTGGGCAAGATCAAAGACCCTGGCAGTATGGGCGTGGATATCGTCACCGCTAATGGACAGTGTCTGGGGAACTATCTCAGCTTTGGTGGGCCCTCTTTTGGGATCATTGCGACCAGGGAGCAGTATATCCGAGACCTGCCCGGCCGTATCATCGGCAAGACACTGGACAAGGATGGCAAAGAGCTCTTTGTGCTGACCATGCAGGCGCGAGAGCAGCATATCCGTAGACAGAGGGCGACTTCCAATATCTGTTCCAATCAAAATCTCATGGCACTCAGAGCCACGATCTATCTCTCACTGATGGGCAGAGAGGGGCTGGCAGAAGTAGCAGAGCTCTGCTATCAAAAAAGTATGTATCTGAAGAAAGCACTTTCTCAGCTGGAAGAGGTGAAGATCATCAACACGGAACCCACTTTCAATGAGTTTGTCATCGAGGTGGCAGATGCAGATGCGCTATTGAACACACTCAAAGCACAAGGTTTCTATGCTGGGATCAATTTGGGCAACTTGGAAGAGAGCCGAAAAAACCAGATTCTCATTGCAGTTACTGAGAAGCGCACCAAGGCTGAGATGGATCAGCTCGTAGCTGCAATAGGAGGTGCTTTATGCGTATGATAGAGACGATCTTTGACCTCTCTGTAGAGGGGAGGCGTGGGGTAAAACTGCCCGCTTTGGATGTACCAGTCTCTGAGGGCTTGGGACAAGCACTGTGCAGAGAGACAGCAGCCGCACTGCCACAAATGAGTGAGCTCGATGTGGTCAGACACTATACCAATCTCTCTGCCAAGAACTTCTCGATAGACAAAAACTTCTATCCGCTGGGCTCCTGTACGATGAAATACAATCCCAAGATCGCTGAGAAGGTTGCAGGGCTGGAGGGCTTTGCCGCATTGCATCCACACCTGATCACCAATGGATGTACTGAGGAGATGCAAGGTGCGCTGGAGAGTATCGAGCAACTCCAAAGCGTACTCTGTGAGATCACAGGGATGCGGGCGTTTACGACTACGCCTCAAGCAGGGGCACATGGTGAGATGCTGGGTATCATGATGATAGATGCCTATCACCGAAGCATGGGAGATAAACGAAAATATGTCATTGTCCCTGACTCTTCACATGGCACTAATCCTGCCACTGCCGCGATGGTAGGCTACCAAGTCATCACCATTAAATCCGATGAAAACGGCATGATGGATTTCGAAGCATTCAAAGCCAAGATGAGTGATGAGGTGGCTGCAGTGATGCTGACAGTACCAAACACACTGGGCATCTACAACAAACGCATCAAAGAGATCTGTGATCTGGCACACAGCCATGATGCCATGATGTACTATGATGGCGCAAATCTCAATGCCATCATGGGCAGGGTACGCCCTGGGGATATCGGGTTTGATGTGATTCACCTCAATGTTCACAAGACCTTTGCCACACCACATGGCGGCGGTGGCCCGGGGAGTGGTCCGGTAGGTGTAAGCAAGACGCTGGAGCCATTCCTGCCAGATAGTGGTGTGGCAAAACAAGGTGAGCAGTATGCACTTACCACGGGAGGGGCACAGAGTATCGGCAAGATCTCCCCCTTCTTTGGTAACTACGGTATCTCATTGAGAGCCTTGGTATATATTACTATTCTAGGAGCTAACGGTATCCGTAACAGTGCTGCCAAAGCGGTGCTCAATGCCAACTATATCCGTGTCAGGCTGCGAGAGCACTTTGATATCCCCTATGATACACTCTGTATGCATGAGTGTGTCCTCTCTGCCAAAACACTGGCAAAAGAGGGGGTCACGGCGATGGATATCGCCAAGTATCTGTTGGATTTCGGTTTCCATGCACCGACAGTCTATTTCCCTCTGATCGTCAAAGAGGCGATCATGATCGAGCCCACTGAGACCGAGTCCAAGCAGACGATCGATCGCTTCTGTGACCGCATGATAGAAGCAGTCAAACTCGCGCATGAAGATGCCGCACAGTTCAAGACCTATCCGAGGACGCTGGGGGTCTGCCGACCTGATGATACCCTGGCGATCAAGCAGCTCAATGTCCGACAGCCCCTATAGGCTCATCCACTCTCCACAGTCAAGTGCTGTGGAGAACATGGCTCAGGACAGCGCACTGTTGGAAGCCTTCAATGAGGATGGAGTAGCGGTGTTTCGGCTCTATGGTTGGGAGGAGTCCGTGACTATTGGCGTCTCTCAAACCTTTGCATCCTGCGTATCACTGGATCCCACGCTGGAAGCATACCGTGACCGCTATGCCAAGCGCATGACAGGGGGTGGTATCCTCTATCATGGGCATGACCTCTCCTATAGCCTGATCCTGCCTGTAGCGATGATGCGAGGGCTCAGTGTCAAAGAGAGTTATGCACAGATCACAGGCTTTCTACTGGATTTTTACCAAGCACTGGGGCTGGATGCCCATTGGGCAAAAGAGGATCCGAGCATTGTACTTGCGAGTGATCCCTTTTGCCAAGTAGGCTTCGAGCCCTATGATATCATTATCCAAGGACACAAGATCGGGGGCAATGCCCAAAAACGCACCAAAAAAGCGATCTTTCAACATGGCTCTGTACCGTTACAGCGTAGTGATCATGGGATGTCGTTGGAGGAGTTGGGTGTGTCGCTGGATGAAGTAGAGGCCAGAGAGAGATTGGAAAAAGCATTCAAAAAGGCATGGCATGTATGGCATAGGTAGGTGCGATAAAATCGCACGCTCTGACATCATTTGGATGCATGGCGGTATTTTACACAGGGCCTTTCGGAAAAATGCTGGCAGCTATCCAGTTTCCAAGATGGTGCGCGTGATGCACCCTACAGATTTGCAATAAATGCAAGGAGCAAACATGAGCACCACCCCACAACGCAAGCCAGAGTGGCTAAGAAAAAAGATCTCCTTCTCTGCGCAGAGAGAGATGGATCAGCTTCTTAGCGATGTCGGTCTCCATACCATCTGTCAAGAGGCGATGTGTCCCAATATCAGTGAGTGTTTTGCGCACAAACAGGCGACCTTTTTGATACTGGGAACGACCTGTACCAGACGCTGCACCTACTGTAATGTCGATACGGGTGTACCAGCCCCTGTCAATCCTGCTGAGATCATGCAGGTGACCGAGGCGGTACAGAAGCTCGGATTAGAGTATGTGGTTATCACCAGTCCTGCACGAGATGATTTGCATGATGGAGGCGCACAGCATTTTTTCGAAGTGACGCAGTATATCAGACAGCACTCTCCACAGACCACTGTAGAGCTGTTGATCCCTGATTTCCAGGGAGATATCGATGCGATACAGACTGTACTCCAAAGCGGTGCAGCGGTGATCGGTCACAATGTCGAGACCGTACCCAGACTCTACCATGTCCGCAAAGGTGTCAAATACGAAAAGTCCCTTGAGGTACTACGAAATCTCAAACTCTACGATCCCAGCATCAAAACCAAAAGTGCCCTGATGGTAGGGCTAGGGGAGACTGCCCAAGAGATGGAAGCGGTCTTTGCCGATCTGCTGGAGGTAGGGTGTAGCTATCTCAGTATCGGACAGTATCTGGCTCCCTCTAGCGAATACGAGAAAGTTGTCGAGTATGTGCGACCCTCACAGTTCGAGGCCTACAAAAAAACCGCTCTGGAGATGGGATTTGAGTATGTCCACAGCTCACCCTATACCCGTAGCTCCTATATGGCACACGAATATCAATTGGGAGATACACCTCATGTATAAATATGACACCATTATCATCGGCGCAGGCCCCGCAGGCTACGAACTGGCAGGACTACTAGCAGAGGGAGGCAAGCAGGTCTGCCTTATTGAAAAAACAGAGCAACGGGTAGGGGGCACCTGCTTGACAGAGGGCTGTGTGCCTGCCAAGCATTTCTTGGAGAGTGCCAGCTATATCGCAAAAGCTTCGCATTTTGAAACCTGCGGGGTAGAGATGAAGCGCAAACATTTTGAGATCGAGAAGCTCAAGTCCAGCACCCAGAGCCTGATTGAGCAGATGCGAGGAGGTATTCTCAATACACTCAAACGGCACAAGGTAGAGATACGCTACGGCACTGCCTCTTTTCTCAGTGCGCAGACGATAGTGCTGACAGAGAGTGGGGTGCAACTCACTGCCGAGCAGATCATCATCGCCACAGGATCACGCCACCGTGACCACCCAACCATGCCACTGGTAGAGGGTAAAATCCTCTCAAGCAGAGAGGTGTTTGAGATCGACCGTATCCCTAAGTCGGTATTGGTCATAGGGGCAGGGGCGATAGGTTGTGAGTTTGCCAGCTTTTTCCATGCGATGGGCGCTGAGGTCGCGCTGGCAGAGTACACAAAGGCGATTCTGCCTATCGAAGAAGCAGACCTTTCTCGTACGCTGAAGCGAGAGCTGGAGAGAAAAGGCATGGTTGTGCATGTGGATACAGAGGTTATCAGCCATACGGTCACAACGCAGGGTGTAGATGTCCAGATGCGTGCAGGCAAAAAGGAGCTGGAGGGTAGCTATGAAATGGTACTCATCGCTGTAGGCAGAGAGCCCAATACCGCTTCACTGGCATTAGAAAAAGCTGGTGTAGAGAGCGAACGGGGCTTTGTTTCTGTGGATGCGCAGTATCAGTCTGTCTCAAACTCCCATATCTACGCCATCGGAGATGTGATCGCTACCCCAGCACTGGCACATGTGGCTTACTATGAGGCGAAGCGGCTCAGCCGTATCCTGTTGGGTCAGTCTGCTATGGAGCCCAGCCCTATCTTCCCCTCTGTGACCTTCAGTACGCCACAGGTAGCCAGTATCGGAGCCAGTGAAGCCAGCCTCAAAGCAGAGGGCAGGGCTGCCAAGAGCAAAAAAATCTTCTTCAAATCCAATGCCAAAGCCAAGATCAAAGGTGATGACAGCGGATTTGTTAAAGTAATCTACGATACCCAGAGCGAAGTGATCTTGGGTGCTGCGATCATCGGTAACGATGCTACAGAGCTGATTCATCTCTTTCTAATCGCTATCACTAAGCAAGTGACAGTGGGAGAGATGAGAGAGATGATCTTCGCCCATCCGACACTGAGTGAGGTCTTGGGAGAGTTGTAGTGCTTGATTATGTATAGGTTGCTACAGATACGCTCAAACAAACATATTTGCTTAAATTTTTTCCTCAAAATTCTTAATTATGGTGTATGCATATAATCTTTTCCCTCCAACCGTGACACTTCGTGACACTCTTCTACTATACTGGAAGCATGAGGTGCTAGATCTAGCTAAATGAATGAATGTAAAATATACAAGGATGAGAGATGAAAAGAGAAGTAATGGTGTTTCTCGTGGCTATAGGCATAGTTATGAGTGGATGTGGGGGAGGGGGCAAGGCTGAAAACCCAGACCCTGTGGTATCTTCTGTCTTCAAAGATGACTTTAAGACTGTACTGTGTACCGAGCTTAATCACGAAGACGATGCCTGTACTGATATTGAGGACAAGGATGGATTTGATCTGTCAAAAGACAATGTGCTGGTACTTTCTGCACCAGAAGCGATAGGTACGAGCCCGTACTTTTATTTTGAGGGTAGACGCTTTGCTCTTGTGCCTAAAGATGAAAAAGATTTTTCACCTAAAAATATGTTGGCCTATGGCCTTATGTTGTTTGCAAGAGATGCCGAGGAGCAAACAGATCTCATCAGAAGACTTTTGGATTATGGTGAAGCTAAAAAGTTTTTGGAAGAATTGGGTATCACGGGAACAAAAGATCAAAATAAAGCTATATTGGGCGCGATCAACTACAATCTTGAACGCCTGGGAGAGCAGGGTATACCAACAAAGCAAGCGTATCTTGCAGATATCAAAACAATGGCGGAGGAACTGGTAAACCTAACAGTGAAACAGATAGCACCAGATTTTACAGATATGAAGCCATTAGAGTTGCATGTAGGTATGGCTCATGTGTCTATACTGGGCATGTCTTCTGGCAACGAGCAAGAGCTTTTTCTTCTTAGCAAAGAAGATGCTGCGCGTATAGGAGCAGAATCAAGAGCAAAATCAGACAAACCAAACGAAGTAGATAATGTTTTTGAAAAGCTAAGTTGCCAAGACAATGAAGACAAGCAAATCTATATGTACGGTGTCTATGATAGTTTCGTGACTACAAATCCTGAACCTACGACTTTGAGTACTGCTTTGTCTGCAATGCTTGCAGGCAATCAGTATCTTGCGGGGTATGATGAGCCAGCACTCTATCCAAATATAAAAATATTTGCAGATACACTGGGCAATCTACCTACGAACCTGACGAACGGTATCTATGCCATAGGACTTAAAGAAAATGGCATCAAATTCAAAGAGGGAGACCCTACTTTTGTAGATAGGTATTTTATAGGAGATTTGGCAGGTGCTGAGATACATGAAGGCAATGTAAGCACCCTCAGAAATACTTGGGACAGTGCAGCTACAGATGTGTACAGTAGAAACCTTTCTGCTATTACTACCACCAATGGGCAAAGCTTGCTTTCTATG
>JALVVQ010000003.1 GCA_027023325.1 Campylobacteraceae bacterium
ACGGGTATAAGAGACCACGCCTGCCAGAAAAATCAGGACAAAAAGAAAATAGTTGAGTCGTGCATTATTGATAAAAAATCTGAGTATTTTTTCGAACATTACAGAGGGTAGCCTTGTGTTGTATTTAGAGAGCTTGTGTAGCCATTATATCGCGCTTATTTTAACGAATCTTCACGCCACATATTTCCAAGAGCCCAAATGGGACTTGAAGAAGAGACTTATCTGAGCCAGGCATAGAAGAGGTAGGAGAAGAGAAAGCCAAAAATGGAGGCGCCAATCAGCGGTGCACCATAGAGAAAGGCAGCGAAGACTTTGACCAAAATGCTTCTCTTGATTTTGAGTGCGAGGATGATGACAGACCCTACAAAAGTCATAAGAAAGATATAGAGAAAGACATCTACCAAAGTCAAGCCTTTTGAGAAGAACTGAGCATAACTGAAAAAGAGTGTGAATGCAAACATTGCCAGTGTATAAAAAAGTACATTTCTATCTGTATCATAGCGCTTTAGGTTTTCAGGAAGAGAGATACTTCCTGTCTCGGGAGCATGCTTGGCATTGGCTCTCTTGGCAGCAATGGCGTGGCTTTCAAAGAATAGAAATACAGCCAGACTTACGATGATTCCGATCCCAATGGGAAATAGTAAATGTGTCATGTAGGACTCCTTTTGTGTATAGTATAATTATAGTGTATCATAAAAAAAGAGATAATGAAGTTATTATTAAAAATTATCTTGTATTTTTAATTTTTAAGCACAATAGAGGATTAGATGGGCTTTCATGCTATGTTTATGCGTTGTTTTGAGGTTTTGGCAATGAGGAGGTTAGCGCTCTCTTTGGTGGGTTTGATACTCATTGCCAATCGTCTCTTGCATTTTTTCTGCAATATTTTCATACCAATTTTCTTCTTCACCATCCACATCTATAGCATCTAGAAAAATAATTTTCACTGTAGAGTTATGTGCAGTTCTGTTGTGCTCATTGAGTAGGTATTTGCTGCCAGTGATGACAACAGGCTGCACCTTGAGCTTGAGTTTTTTGGCGACAAGTGAAGCCCCTGCCTTGAAAGAGCGCAGCGTCTGTCCGTTGGCGCGTGTACCTTCGGGGAAGATGGCGATGGCTCGCTGCTTCTCTTCTACGGTCTCTTTGGCATCCTTGAGCAGTTTGATCAGTCCAGATTTGTTCTGTCTGTCTACAGAGATCATGTCGCTGCGCTTGAGTATATTGCCAAACCAGGGGATATCAAAAAGTTCTTTTTTGGCGACCCACCTGAGACCGGTGCAGCTCCTAGCCTCCATGGCGATGATATCGATAATGCCTTGATGGTTGATGAGAAGCATTTGCGCCTCTGGATCCAGAGTACCTACTTCTTCAATCTTCCCACCCAGAAGAAAAAGAATCAACGCATTAAAATAGTGCAGCGTCTGACAACGGTATCTAGGAGCGACAAAGAGTAGGGGAATCATTATCAGTGCTACGATGCTGGAGATAATGAAGGCACCTAGATAAAATCTAATTTTTGCAAGTATCTTCATCTTTGATCCAGCCTATAGTATGATGATCGTATTCGATCTTATGGTAGTGACCGCGTGTCTTGAGGCTATCCGTAGTCAACTCTCTGTCGATCTCACCGCTGGTGCTGCTCGTCTCTGTGGGCAAGATGTAGAGTGGTGCCCCCTCTTGTACACAGATTTTTTCGTGGGGCATAAACAGTGCCAGCAGAATCAGTATAGATACTGCCAACAAGACAAGAAAAAATATCTCTTTTCTCTTCCAGAACATCCACAGAAAAAAGAGTGCCAAGAAGGAGAGCCCATATTTCTTGAGTTTATCAAAGCTGCTGTCTTTTGGATTGAGATTCTCCTGCGCTGCTACCGGTTTATTCTTGTAGTCGTTAGAGAATGTTTTGGAGATAAATCTGTTTTGTAGGATATTGTAGTAGCTTACAGTAATGCTTTTCAGGGAAGAGGGGATGACAAAATAGTATTCAATGATACTTTCAGATCCCTTTCTCGTGAGCTTTTCAATACCTGATTCTAGACTGCTGGGAATATGCATTTCTGCAGTATTGGCTTCTGATGCTTTGATTTTGAGAGAGACAAGGTTGTTCTGGGCATCAAACTCTGAGATTTGCGAAGCAATAATTTTGCAACTGGCAGCGATCATTCCGCAGAATGTTTTGTGATCGTCTGCATCCAGCATTTTTACAGGCAGATACTTTCGATCTAGTTTGACGACCCCAGTCCCATCAGTGATGGTGAGTTCGGGTATCGTGATATCATTGTTTTTTGCCTTGAAATAAAAGGTATAGAAGGTGTTGCCGTCATTGCTGTCTTTTAACGGTTTGCTGTTTATGGGCTGGAGAGGATTTTGAGAATCAAACTGAAATGTGGGAGCCGTACTGCTACTATCCTCGCCTGCAAAGATTGTCACCGGAAACACTTGCGTGGCAAACACTTGCTTGGGTATGTAACTATACCAGTAGTTTGTTTTTGCCATGGCACTATTGGTCCAAACAAAAAGCAGTAGACAGATCAGTAGGAGCCGACGGCCTCTCATGTGCGCTGGAAGCCCTTGAGCATGCGCGCACCGTCTTCTGAACCAAGCACAAACTCCATAGCCCGCTCTGGGTGAGGCATGAGACCAAAGACATTTTTTTCGCTGTTGCAGATACCGGCGATCTGTTCCACTGAGCCATTGAGTACGGTAGGGCTGCCTTCCGCATCACAGTATCTTAGCAGAATCTGTCCATTCTTCTCCAGCTCCTCTAGTCCCCAGTCGTCGATGTAGTAATTGCCATCAGCATGGGCTACGGGGATATCCAGGATCTCGCCTTTACTGCATTGATTGAGAAAAGCATTGTCATGATTGATCACCTTGATGGTCTGATGCTTGGAGATAAAGTGCAGATTGTTGTTGCGCTTGAGTGCACCAGGCAGAAGCCCCATCTCTGTAAGTATCTGGAAGCCGTTACAGATACCCAGCACCAATCCGCCTTTGTCGGCATACTGCTTGACGGCTTTCATCACAGGAGAGAAGCGGGCGATAGAGCCTGATCGCAGATAGTCTCCATAACTGAATCCACCGGGGACGACTACCAAGTCGGTTTTTTTCGGGAGTTCTTCCTCTTTGTGCCAGACGACATGGGTATGATGTCCTAGCTTTTTGAAGGCATAGACAGTATCGTATTCACAGTTGGTACCGGGAAACTGCAGGATGGAGACAGTAAGCTTTTTCATTCGCTGATCTCTATACTGTAGTCTTCGATGACGGTATTGGCAAGGAGAGTCTCTGTCATCTCTTTGACCTCGGATTCCGCTGCTGTTCTGTCTTTGGCTTCAAGTGTGAGAATGATCTGTTTCCCAATCCTTACGCTGTTGACATTATTGAAGCCCAATGAGCCTAGTGCATGATGCGCTGCTTTTCCTTGTGGATCAAGAACGCCTTCTTTGAGATATACATTGACGATTGCTTTCATGGTTTTCCTTATCTGTTTTGGATTCTGTCCAGTACGAGTCTGTACGCCTCTGTCAGTCCGCCCAGACCTTCCCTGAAACGGTCTTTGTCCAGTTTTTCGTGGGTTTTGGCATCCCAGAGTCTGAAGTTGTCCGGACTCAGCTCATCGATCAGGATGATATTGCCATCTTTGTCATAGCCAAATTCCAGCTTGAAATCCACCACGGTGATATCAAGCTGTGCATAAAAATCACTGAGTATGCTGTTGATGCGTCGCGCCATATAGCGCAGATAGTCCAGCTCTGCTTCGTCTTTGACAAGATTGAGTATCATGCAGTGCTGGTCATTGAGCTTGGGGTCTCCCAGCGCGTCATTTTTGTAGTCAAACTCTACCAAAGTGAAAGGAAGTACGGTCTTGTCCTTGATGCCCAAGGTGCGACTGAGGCTGCCAGTGGCAATATTTCGTACGATAACTTCGATCATGATGACTTCTGCTTTTTTGTGCAGCATATGGTTGTCATCAATCATATCGACATAATGTGTGGCAATGCCTTTGTCATTAAGGTATTTGAAGAGTGCCGTGGAGATCTTGTTATTGAGCTCTCCTTTGCCTGCTTCACTGGATTTTTTCTCTCCGTTAAATGCAGTAAGGCTGTCTTTGAATTCAGAGATGAGAAGATCGGGATCTTCTGTATGCCATATCTTTTTGGCTTTGCCTTCGTAGAGCAGGGTGGTTTTGGTCATTTGCTTTCCTTGTATGTGCTGGTGATGATGAGTGCTTTGAGGATATCTCTTGCGCTTTTGAGCTGAGCATCTTTATAAAGCATCTCTTTGCCGATAATGGTTTTGTCTTTCACGGGTCTGCTACTGTTGGCATCAGTGCTGTTGCTATCGGCCGTGTCCTTGTGGTCAATCTTGTCCAGCTCTAACTTCAGATGCTTTTTGAGATCTTTTTCTTTGATGGAGAGCGTATTGTTGCTTTCTTGCTTCACCGTACCTGCCTCTACGACGATGTCAGGGGTGACCCCTTTGTTTTGTATCGTTCTTCCGCTAGGGAGGTAGTATCTGGCTACAGTGAGTTTGATACCTTCTTTATGTCCGATAGGGATGACGACCTGCACGCTGCCCTTGCCAAATGTCTTTTTGCCTATGATGATGGCCCGTTTCCTGTCCTGTAGGGCACCGGAGACAATCTCGCTGGCACTGGCAGAACCACCATTGACCAAGACAACGATAGGGATGTGATTGTTGACGGTGTTTGTTTTCTTTGCGTCGAAGACAGATTCATCACTTTTTCGCCTGCCTTTTTGGCTGACCAGCGGGCCTTCATCGATAAAGAGATCCAGTACGCCGATCGCCTGATTGAGAAGTCCTCCAGGGTTGTTTCTCAAGTCCATAATGACACCTTTGGCTTCAGGGTGTGCTGCCAGTGCTTTTTTGACCTCGTTGGTGACTTTGGCATCAAAAGAGGTGATATGAATATAGAGCAGGTCTTTGTCCAGAGTTTTGACTTTGACCGACTCGATCTTAATGATATCACGAATGATATGGGCGATGACTGGTTTACTTTCCCCCTTTCTGATAAGTGTCAGTTCAATGGGTGTCTTTGGTTTGCCACGCATAAGCTTGACGGCTTCGTCGATCGTCATGCCCAATGTGGCCTGCTTGTCGATCTTGAGAATGATATCACCTGCTTTGACGCCGGCTCTGAATGCAGGTGTATCATCGATCGGTGCAATGACCGTCAATGCGCCATCGCGCATACCCACCACGATACCCAGTCCACCAAACTCTCCCTTGGTCTGTACATCCAAGTCACTGAAGCTTTTGGCATCCATATAGACAGAGTGTGCATCGAGATTACTCATGAGACCTTTGAGTGCC
>JALVVQ010000004.1 GCA_027023325.1 Campylobacteraceae bacterium
CCCATAGCTTATTTGTGTGGGGACACGAAAGTGCTATAATAATTGGTTTTGAAGTTTATCCAAGTAAGGCACTGATATTTAATATCATCCACCCCTAAAACTTCACCTTACAAAAATATTCCAACCTCACAATCATAACACAATCAATCGGACACCCACATGTCCACTTCATCCATCTGACCCAGAAATATCTCCATATCTTCCCTCAGGCTATCTCTCATATCTCGTGGCTCTATCACATGCAGGTGAGGTATCCATGTCTTGATCTCCGGCAACAGTTCCATAGGATGAGTGATGATGTAGGTAAACTCTGCGGCACCATCATTGTGAGGCATATCCAAGTGTTGGCTGGGGTGGATAGGGACTTCCTGGAGGTAACGAGTGGCATAGGCGGAGGCATATACCCTTACAGTGAACGGCTCTGCATCCTCACTGCTCCAGATCGAGGCGCGGAGGTTGGCTCTGTCTAACTCCTCAGGTGTCAGATCTTGAGGCGTAGCGACAAGCAACTTGAAGCCCCTGATCTTCAGAAAGTCAAATGGGCGTATCTGGGTGGAGGCATCCTCTTTTGCCAACAAATACCATTTACCTTTGGCTGTGTAAAGTTTAATAGGTGAGACTGTTTTAGTGCTGGTGATACTGCGGTTGTTGGTATAAACAAAGCGGCATTTACACTGCTTCTCAATACTCTCGATGATCGCCTCTGCAATCTGCCTATCTATACCACTATAGGCAATAGCAAAAGATATCAGAGGTATCCCCTCGCCTCTACCTCCGAGGCACTCGATGCTCAGTCCTGCATTAGAAGCAAAAGCATGCAACAATGCAGACGGAAGTCTGCTTATATGCGAAAGCTTTGCTGCATCAATACGGTATTCTCCTTGCTTGCTTACCAGTGGTATACCTGCCTCAATAATCTTGTACATATCTCTTCTGATGGTACGCGGATTAACCCCATAAATCTCTGCGAGTGCGCGCACATGCAGTCGTTCAAATGCATACAGCCGTTTGACGATTTCAATCCCTCTTTTTAGAGATTCTCTTTTTCTGGAATACTTCATCATGCCATTATGATACCCAAAAGATTTCATATACCAAAATACACTATAGCAATATGCGCCAAATGCTCTTCTTGATAAAATTTCCCAATTTTTCCCAAAAACCCAAAAAACACCCTTGACAACTAAGAATTTTTGAGCTATAATCCCGTCCACATAAGCAGTAATGCTTATTTCTGTTGGGGCGTCGCCAAGTGGTAAGGCCTCGGTTTTTGGTATCGATATTCGGGGGTTCGAGTCCCTCCGCCCCATCCAACAGAAGATTTAAGTTTGAATATAACTATTCAAGCTATAATCTCACTCTCATTTAACCATGAGAAGACTTTCCTGTCGCGGGATAGAGCAGTTTGGTAGCTCGTCGGGCTCATAACCCGAAGGTCGGTGGTTCAAATCCGCCTCCCGCAACCAATACAGTCCTCATTTCACCATACAATCTAAAGATTTACTCTATATAACATATACACACAATACAACATCTACTAAAGATCTACAGGCACAAAAGCACCCTCAGTTATGTCATAACGATACGCCTCCATCGGATAGTCTCCTATCTGAAAGATGACTTTGCACGCGGCAAAGCCTGCTTTGGCAAGGGCACGCTTGAGGGCAGAGTGAATATAGAGTACGGTATTGACCTTATGGGTGGTACTCTCTCCGAGGTAAGTGAAGGGCTCATCAGGAATAGGCGTAAACCCTTCTCGTTTGAGATGCTTTTCAAACACTGTTTTGTCAAGCAACCCCTCTATGCTAACTACGAGTAAGACTTCTACAGGTTCCATATTTTCACTCCTTGTTTTATTTATTTTGGAAGTAATATCGCCCCTCTTTCTGCCCTATCTCTAGAGGCGTATCGAAGGTTTGACTGAGGTTTTTACTGCTAAGTATGGTTTCTTTCGATCCCGATTTAAGAATTTTACCCTCTTTGAGCAGTACTGCTTTGGTAATCTCAGGGAAGATCTCTTCGATATGATGGGTAATCAAGATAATCGTCACCTTCCCAGAGAGCGCCCGTATCAGAGCGACAAACTCCCGCTGTGCCTTGATATCCAGACCACTTGTCGGCTCATCCAGTAACAATACCTGTGGAGCATGCACCATCGCTCGTGCGATCACACAGCGGCGCAGCTCTCCTGTGGACATCTGCCCGACAGAAGTCTCTGCCAGATGTCCTACCTCCAGCAGTGCCATCGCTTCGGCTGCCTTGGTATGTTGTACGGTAGTGATGCCCATATGTGAAAAAACACCCAAGGCACTGTGAAATCCAGAGAGCACCAGATCCAGACCATTCACCTGCATCGCCTGAGAGGCAAAGATACTATGCAGATCATTGGTGATGATGCCTAGATGCTTTTTTAGTTCCCAGATACTCCAGCGCTCTTTGCCAAAGAGCTCTTTTTTGTAGGGATACTTGCTGCTGGGGTAGATGTCATTGGAAAAAAGCTTCATTAGGGTGCTTTTGCCGGAGCCGTTCGCACCGAGAATCACCGTATGTTCACCACCATCGATTTGTAGCGAGATATCATGGAGGACGGCTCCTCTACCATAGTCAACAGTAATATGCTGAAAGTCAATGAGTGGTTTCATGCCTTTATCATAACCACCAGACTCTGAATTTTCTCTTCTTGATTTTGCCTTTCTGTAGTCCTTTGTACGCCTTTTGTGCCGCTGCACGCTCTATGGCCACATAGGACTGCCTCTCACCGATCGAGATCTTGCCTATCTGCTCAGGAGAGAGTCCGATCTCCTTGCAAAGCGTGCCCAGAATATCTCCTGCACGCAGCTTGGATTTTTTGCCTCCATCGATACAGAGTGTCACCTTGTGGCTCTCCATGGCAAAATGCTTTTCTGGACGCAATACCGAGAGTGCTTCTACTCTCGCATCGGGCACAATATCCTCCCGCTTAGTTGCCTCTCTGGGAGTCATGAGCGTGACCGCTTTGCCTGTAGCACCTGCCCTGCCTGTTCTGCCGATACGGTGAGTATAGATCTCCGAATCGTGGGGGAGGTCATAGTTGATCACCAGCTCGATCTGAGAGATATCCAGCCCTCGTGAGGCGACATCTGTCGCGACGAGTATGCGTGTCGTACCGTTGGCAAACATCAGTAGTGCCTCATCACGCCCTCTCTGGTCAAGATCTCCATGTAAAGCATCAGCAGAGAATCCCGCGTCATGGAGCAGGTCTGCCACCGCCTCTGTCTCCACCTTCTTGTTGCAAAATAGCAATGCAGAGGCAGGCTGTAATGATTTGAGTATATGTAGAAGCGCTTGAGGTTTGGCAGAGGGTTCTACTTCATAGACACGCTGTTCGATTACCTCTGAGGTATGGGTCGAGGCGATAGTGATGTGCTGAGGGTTTTTGAGTATATTTTTAGAAAGTTGCTCGATCTTGTCGGGAAAAGTGGCTGAAAAGAGCAGGCTTTGGCGTTGGCGTGGGAGATTGGAAGCTATCTTGCTGATCGCTTCGTAAAAACCCATATCCAGCATACGGTCTGCTTCATCAAGTATCAGGGTCTTGATGTCATAGAGCGGCAGCGTCTCTCGGGAGAGGTGGTCTTGGAGTCTGCCTGGTGTCCCTACGACGATATGCGCTCCTTTTTCCAATGAACTGATCTGCCCTCGCATCGGTACCCCACCTGTCAGCGTGATGATCTTGAGATTCTCTCTGTAGCGTGCCAGCCTTCGCAGTTCTTTGGAGACCTGATCTGCCAACTCTCTGGTGGGTGTCAGGATGAGTGCCTGTGGGTCTTTGTTGGCAGTATCAATGCCTATGATGAGAGGGATACCAAAGGCTGCAGTCTTGCCAGAGCCAGTCTTTGCCTGCGCGATGATATCTTTGCCTTCCATCGCCACAGGAATCGTCTGCTCTTGGATGGCCGTCATCATGTCGTAACCGAGTGTACCAAGGTTGTTTATCAGGGGCTGAGGTAGCATGGAAATAGTATTGAAGGGCTGCATAGATCTCTTTTGGATTGAATTATGCGGTATTATATCCTATTTTTCACCAATGCATGGGTTTGCAGTGCAATCTCCAGCTCTTCATCTGTAGCAATTGTAAGGTATCTGGTGTCTACAGGCAGTTGCGCCATGATCGCCTGTCTGGTCACAGCATCGTGCTCTCCTATCCCACCGGTAAAGACAATTGCATCCACTTTGCCAAGCACAGCCGTATAGGCACCGATATACTTGACAATACGATAGCAGAACATCTCATGCGCCAGTGTGGCACGGGCATCACCCTCTGCTATCATACGATGGATCTGTCGCATATCATTCTCTCCGCAAAGACCTAGCAGACCACTTTGCTTGTTGAGCATATGATCCAGTGCTTCCATGCTGTAACCATGTTCCCTAGAGAGATAGGCTAGGATGGCAGGATCGAGATCACCACTCCTGCTTCCCATGATAAGCCCTTCCAGAGGCGTAAACCCCATCGAAGTATCCACACTACGCCCTTCCTTGATTGCACAGACACTGGCACCATTGCCTAGATGCAGTGTAATCAGATTGGCATCAGAAGGGTCTTTTTCCAGCTCAGCTGCTGCTTCTTTGGCGACAAAATGGTGCGAGGTGCCATGAAAGCCATAGCGACGTACCCCCATCTGCGTATAGGTCTCTTCTGGTAGCGCGTATCGATAGGCATAGTCGGGGATAGTCTGATGAAACGCTGTATCAAAGACCGCGACCTGGGGTACCTCGGGTGCCTCTGCACGGGTGATCATAATGCCCTCTAGATTGGCAGGATTGTGTAGAGGTGCAAGTGGGATAAGTGCACGGATAGCTGCTACCACTGTCTCATCAATCCGTACACTCTGGGTGAAACGCTCACCCCCATGCACCACCCTGTGGCCAATGGCATCAAGCTGTGAAAGCGCAGTGATGCCTGCTCCTTTCAGCTGCTCTTCCATCTCCCCTATCGCTTCAGCGTATCCACCCTCTACAATTTTTTCAATAGCACCTGAAGCCAGTACAGAGAGGGGATCCAATTCATAAAGTTTGTATTTTAGAGAAGAACTTCCTGCATTGAGTACGAGTATTTTCATGATTGTTCCTGTGCTGCCTGGATGGCTGTGATGACCACTGTATTGACAATATCTGCGACCAGGCAGCCCCGGCTGAGGTCATTGATGGGTTTTTTCAACCCCTGCAAGACAGGGCCAATAGCCACGGCACCCGAAGAGCGCTGTACGGCTTTGTAGGTATTGTTTCCTGTATTGAGATCAGGGAAGATAAAGATCGTGGCCTTGCCTGCGAC
>JALVVQ010000005.1 GCA_027023325.1 Campylobacteraceae bacterium
GGGGAAGCCTTTAAGCAGAGGCATTATTAGAGCTTCAAAAAGTTATCCAACATTTCATGCCCATACTCACTCATGATGGATTCCGGATGAAATTGTACGCCATAGATTGGCTTGTCTTTGATCTGAAGAGACATAATCTCATGGTCATCCTGACTATGGGATGTCACTTCGATAACATCAGGTACATTGTCTTTGTTTACTGTCAAAGAGTGATATCTTGTCGCTCTGAATTCCGAGGGGAAATCCTTAAAAATAGGGGTCTGGCATGCTACTTTGACCTGAGAAGTCTTGCCATGCATCATCTGCTTGGCTTGCACCACCTCTCCTCCAAATACCTGGGCAATACTCTGATGCCCCAAACAGATACCAAACATCGGTACAGTCTCTGCAAATTCTCGAATCACCTCCAAGGTCACTCCAGCATCATCTGGAGTCGCAGGGCCAGGAGAGAGAATAATTTTCTCAGGATGCAGTGCTTTAATCTCTTCGATTGTCAATTCATCGTTACGGATTACCTTTAGATCTGCGCCCAATTCTCGACAGTACTGCACGATATTATAGGTAAAGCTGTCATAGTTATCTATCATAAGTATCATGGTATCTTTTCCTTAATAGTGTATCAATTCATTATACAGGCTATCTCGCTCTACAGGCGTAAATCCTGCATCTTTGATCAGTGCCACAAAATCATCCAATCCCATGCCTTGTGCACTGGCAGCACCCGCTGCAGACTGTATAGACTCCTTTTCGATCGTACCATCTAGGTCATCACAGCCAAACTCCTGTGCGATCAGTGCCAGCCCGATCGTAGAAGTTGCCCAGTAAGCCTTGATATGGGGGATGTTGTCCAGCAAAATACGGCTGACGGCATAGGTCTTGAGTATCTCCTGTCCTGTCAGAAATGCCTCTACTTTGAGAAAGTTGTTCTCTTTCTGATAGACTAGTGGGATAAAGGCATTGAATCCGCCTGTCTCATCCTGAAGCTTCCTGAGTCTCAGCATATGATCCACACGGTGCGCCCTGCTCTCTATATGTCCAAAAAGCATCGTGGCATTAGATTCCTTGCCTCTCTGGTGCCACTTGCGATGAATATCAATCCACTGATTAGAGCTAACCTTACCTTTACAAAGATACTCTCTGACCTTTTCGTCAAAGATCTCAGCACCGCCACCTGGCATAGAGTCCACACCGCTCTCGATCATCTGATCAATCACTTCATCATAACTGAGCCCATACTGGCGATGAAGAAAATCTATCTCTGCGGCAGTCATAGCCTTGATATGCATATCGGGAAGCGCTTCTCTTACTTTTCGAAAAGCACCCATATACCACGCTACACCATCGTGAGGGTTATGTGCCGAGACGATATGTACCTCCTTGGCACTTCTCTCCCATGCACTGCGTGCAATCTCTACGATCTCTTCGTGGCTCATTGTATATTGATGAGGGTTTTTTCTGCTGGCTGAGTAGGCACAGAACTTGCAGATATCGGCACAGACATTGGTGGGATTAATATGTCGGTTGATATTGAAATAACTCTTTTTCCCATACTTTCGCTGGCGTATCTCATCTGCCAACTCTCCCAGTGTGTAGAGATCCAGCTCGTAAAGCGCTTCTCCTTCTTCTTGGGTCAAGCGTTCTTCATTGCGTACTTTCGCTATCAAATCCATAGTGATATCCATAGTAATTTTTGGGTATTATATCACTAAAAGCCTAGGGGTTCTCTTCAGATGACAGCATTAGATAGAAAAGTCGAACAGCTCATACACGAAAATGCCACTGATTTCGAGATAGCGAAACTATTGAAACAAGACATTAAAGCCTATTTCGAGACACTTCCTAAGCTCTTTTCCCAAAGCAGCGGCAAAGATTTTCTTGTCAAACATACCCGCAAGATTGATAGCATTGTAGCACTTGTTTACAAAGTATCAATCAGGGCCATGTTTGGCAACTATCTGCCTATGAAAAATAGCATACCTATCGCTGTCGCTGCGCTGGGAAGCTACGGCAGAGAGCAGCTCTGTGTCTACTCTGATATTGATCTTATGATTGTCTATGAGGATGTCCCCGGATACCACAGCAAAGCGCTCATAGAGAAGATGCTTTATCTCTTTTGGGATGCGGGGCTTAAGCTTGGGCATCGTGTACATGAGCTTTCTGAACTTCCCGAAGTCTCACGCGGCGATATCACTATCAAAAGTGCCATACTTGAATCCAGATTTATAGAAGGGTCACGATCACTTTGGGCTGGTATTGAAAACAAAATTGCGCTGATACGCAAAGAAGCACCTGAAAAGTACATTCGAGAAAAACTCCAAGAACAGAGAGACCTGCATCGAAGATTCCCTCTGACTATGGAACCCAACCTCAAAGAAGGGGTAGGAGGGTTTAGAGATGCCAATCTAGTATTTTGGATCGGAAAGCTGCTATACAATGTCCCTCGTATCCGCGAGCTTCCCAGCACTATCGTACAAGAAACTGACTATAAAGAATTTAGGGTTGCTCTGGAGTTTCTCTTTCGTGTTCGCTCTGCCCTACATTTGGTCTCTGGGAAAAAAGAGGACAGAGTAAGGCTGGAGAGAATCCCCGAGATAGCCAGCCTGCTAGGCTACGACACAACACCCCATGCCCAGATGCGCTTTGCAAAAAAGACAACCGAGAGCCTAAGAGTCATCAATCTTTTTGGAAAAATTTGGCTGGAAGCACTGATCTCAAAATATGTACCAGATATCTACGATAACTACCTACTCATCAAAGAAGAAAGCACACTCTCAAGACTTATCCACTCACTCAATCAATATGCACAGACAACATTCGAAGTACATCCAAAGGTACTCAAGGCACTGATTCATGCCAAAAAGCCAGAATCTCCCAACCAGAATCTCTACAGGGCTATTTCAGATATTTTCCACCAAAACAGTGCATACTCCGTGCTCAAAGCACTACATGGTGCCAGACTACTCAAATATGCCATTCCTCCTATCAAAAAAGTGGTTGATCTGCCACAATTCGATGGGTACCACCACTACAGCGTCGATATGCACTCCCTGAAATGTCTTTCATTCCTAGAAAGTATCGAAGATGACCTGCTTTCACAATGCTACCATGGCCTAGAGAAAAAAGAGAAACACCTTTTAAAGATCATTACTTTTTTGCATGATGCCGGCAAGGGAAGGAAAAAAGATCACTCGCTTGTGGGTGTCTCACTTTTTAGATTGTTTGCCGCAAAGATTGGTATGGAGCAAGCACTGATTGACATAGGTGCAAGACTCATCCAGTATCATGACCTCATGAGCACCACGGCACAGAGAGAAGACCTGTATAACGAGAAAACTATTTTACAATTTGCCTCGAGATTTAAAAGCAAAAAGCTTCTAGATATGATCTATCTGCTTACCTATGCCGACATGAATGGTGTGGGCAATGGTGTTTATACTAACTTTAGCGCCAAACTCCTCCGTACCCTCTATCAAGAATCCATTGCTTCATTGCAGCATGACAACATCCTCACGAGTACTGCCCGGAGACTAAAAAAAATCGAGGTACTCAAAAGGAATAAAAAATTCCAAGCCTTCCCTAAGAGCATACAAAAAAAGATACTATCCATACCTGCCAATGAACTCTTTATCTACAGTACAGTCCCACAAATACTCTCTGTTGTCGACATGACACTCACGACCAAGGACCTTGGGTATAAAATAACAAATACACAGTACCTGACCCTTGAAATTGTCCGAAAACAAGACATGAACCTCAGCTATATACTCTCCAAGCTCTCTAGACTCAATGTCGTAAACCTAAGTATCGCAAAGCTTTTTGATGGGCTAAAATATTTCAAGATTGACTTTAACGAGGTAATTGATGAAAGCGAGCTTCCGGAGCTAGAAAGCATTATTTTTGACTCCATCAACGCTAGCACTCAAGTCAAACTCATCAAGCCAGAGATCGATTCCAAAGAGATAGAGATAGACTGCGAACACTCTAGAGAATATGGTGTCCTCAGGCTTCGCACCAAAGACCAAAGAGGCTTGCTGGCATTTGTCATATATCTCTTTGATACACTGGAAATCGATATCGTCTCCACCAAGATCCATACCAGCAAATACAGAGTCAATGATCTTTTTTTAATCGAAAAAGATGGAAATTTTTGTCATAATACAGAAGAAATCATTAAAGAACTAACGGAGTAATTATGTGCGGCATTGTAGGATATATCGGTCCAAAAGAGAAGAAAGAGATCCTTCTGGAGGGTCTACAGGAGCTTGAATACAGAGGTTATGACTCGGCAGGCATTGCTCTTATCGAGAATGATACACTCAAGTACTTCAAATCCATAGGCAAGCTGGAAAACCTGAGAGTGAAAACAAAAAATTATACTTCAGAAGGCTTTGGTGTCTGTATCGGCCATACCCGATGGGCAACCCATGGCAAACCAACCGAGCTCAATGCCCATCCCCATTTGGGAGCATACAGCTTTGTCATCCACAACGGTATTATCGAAAATTACCAAGAGATCAAAGATGAACTGTTGGCAGGGGGAGTAAACTTCCTCAGTCAAACCGATACAGAGACGATCGTCCACTATTTCGAAAAAAACTGTAAGAGAAATGGTCATGCTTTTGAGGCATTTCAACAGACAGTGGAGCGACTTCAGGGTGCCTACGCCACGCTGCTTATCTCAGAGGCAGCCCCTGACACGATCTTCTTTGCCAAAAATGGCTCACCTATGTTGATCGCTTTTGATGGTGATGATGTCTATTTTGCCTCTTCAGACTCTCCTGTCATCGGTAGAGCCACAGAGGTGTATTATCTGGAAGATGGAGAGTATGGCTATGCCAAAGCTGGAGAGGTGAAACTTTTTGATGAAAATGGGGAAAAGAGCTTTACCAGACAAGCCCTAACAGCAGACAAGGTTTTGGCACAAAAAGATGGCTACCGCTTCTTTATGGAAAAAGAGATTTACGAACAGAGTCGTGTGATGGGTGAGACGATGATGGGTCGTGTTTTGGATGAGAGCATTGTCTTTGATGAACTGGACAATAGCCTATTTGAGGGTATCAAGGCTATCAAAATCTGTGCCTGTGGTACCAGCTACCACTCTGCCCTTACCTCAGCATATCTTTTTGAGCGTATCGCCAAAGTACGCTGTGATGTAGAGATAGCCTCTGAATTTAGGTATAAAGAGCCACTACTTACCAAAGATACCCTTTTTATCACGATTTCCCAAAGTGGTGAGACTGCTGATACCCTGGAAGCCCTGAAAATGGCAAAACGCGCAGGACTTAAAAGCCTCAGCATCTGCAATGTAGACAACTCCTCTATCGTCCGTGAGAGTGACGCAGCTATCCTCACCCGTGCCGGCATAGAAAAAGGGGTAGCCAGCACCAAGGCATTTGCCACACAGACTATGGTGCTTTGGATGCTAGCACTCTACATGGGTCAAGAGAGAGCTACAGTAAGTTCAGCACGACTAAAAGCAGAAATAGGCGCCATGCTTCACACTCCCAAAGCCCTCATCGTCACAGATGAGTTGCATGCCAAACTACACAGACTTAGCAAGCGTTACTTGCATGGACATGGCTTCTTCTTCATCGGGCGTGACATTTTCTTCCCGCTTGCCCTTGAAGGTGCACTCAAACTCAAAGAGATAAGCTACCTTCACGCAGAAGGCTACCCAGCAGGAGAGATGAAGCACGGCCCTATCGCCCTAGCAGACAGTGAGCTCTTCACTATCGCCCTTATGCCAAAGACGATGCACTACGACAAAATAAAGTCAAATGTAGAAGAACTGAGCGCAAGAGATGCCACTATCCTAGCCATCAGCCCAGAGCCATTCAAACTTGCCGATGATTTCATACAGACACAATACAGCTCTCACCCTATGGTAGAGTTTTTTGAGATGATGGTAGTGACACAACTGCTGGCACTAGAGATTTCTGTAAGACTTGGGAATGATGTGGATATGCCGAGGAATTTGGCTAAGAGTGTTACGGTGGAGTAAAAATGGATAATAATACTACAATTTTTACACTCATTCAATCAGATACATTTTTATCTTGGTTTGGTGCCGTTGTATCTATACTTGGAACTATGATTACAGTATATTATGCATTTAAAACTAAATCAATTAAAGAAGAAATATATTCAGAAAGAAAAAAGATTTCTTTAAAAAATACAATGGATGAATTAAAAAAAGTACAACCACATATTTTAAGATTACAAAAACAAAGTCAAGGTACATCAAATAAATCAATTATTCATGAAATACGCATACATATAGATTTAAGTATAAGTAATTTAAAAAGAGAAAGCACTGATGAAAATTTAATTAGACAAGACCTTCAAAAAACACAAGAACTTATAAACTTATTTAGCCAAACTAACGATATAGAACAAGTAAATAATTGTCAAGTTCTAATTCAAGATGTTATATCTGATATTAGAAGTCTACTAGATAAAGAGGAAATAAAATAATGAATATAGAAGAAGAAATAAATAAACTAAAATATCAAATTGATATTTTAAAAGATACACTAGATAGTGATAAATATCCTATAGAAAGCTTAATATTAAATTTAAATTTAAATGAAGATAAATTAAATCAAATTTATGATATTTTTGATATTTTTGAACAAAAATTAGAAAATAATGAAAAGGATATTAATTGGACAGAGTTTGAACATAAATTAAGAGACACATTAGATATTGGTTATCAAACAGTAAAAACAATTATTATTGCTTTTTACAATAACTATCAATGGGTTGATGTATGCTATCACTATGCAAAAGCATACCAATGTGTAGAATTTCATAGTTTAATCGCAGATTATGAAAAAAGACTTTAACTCATTACCCATCCATCCTCGGTGGTAATGAATACTTCATTGCAAACTAAAACTCAACCACTATGCACTAAAAGTGCATAGGTTCCTATAGCGGACTGGAAGTCAAACGTCTATATAAAATCTTATTTTTCAACATTCATATTCATGGTGTTGCAAGGGTACAACACCCTTGTGATTATTGCATGGATATATTTATTTTGGGTTTATATTGAAGGTGCGGTGGCAACCGCGGAATCTACAGCCGTGACGCCCAATAATCAGGTTCTTTATGCAAATTTGCAATAGCCACAACCAAAATAAGATTATCTCTTTTCTGATAAATGATTCCATAAGGAAATGTTTTGACAAGACACCGTCTAGTGGATGATGAACTTTTTGCCCATGCTTCAGGATAAGCGACCATAAGCTCAAGGCTATTCATGACCTCATCAACAAATCTATAACCCAATTTTTCTTGCTGAAACTCGTAATATTCAAAAGTATCATCTAACTCATTTTGAGCCAAGTCTAAAAACTCTACTAAAGGCATAAATTATTTTTGATACTTCGCAAATACATCTTTAGCACTTACAGCAGAAAGTAAGCCTTTATCATAAGCTTCAACTCTATCTTCTGCTTCATTTGCCCATATATTCTCTATGTTTTTATCTATAGGATTCAAAGATGATAAAATCTTTTCTACCAACTGCAACTTGTCGAGTGATTTCAATGGCGATACATCTAAAAATATCTCTTCAACTACTGACATGATTATCCCTTTTTATTTCTTGGAATATTATAACATATTTTTTAAGTTGTAGATTTCACTCAACCTTTTTACCCGTTTCACTTTTATGTTTCCACTTTTTTCACATATGAAACAGACTGTTAAATTATCATCTACACGGGATTTTAATCTACTCTGTCTTCAGCTCTACCAGCTCTGACAGCAACTCTCCTGCCTCTTCTTCATCCATCTCATTGGCTTCTATCTCGATAAGGATATCTCTACACTCCTGATGCATCTCCTGCATCTCTTCGAGCTCCTCTCTATCCGCTAGAGAAATGGTCTTCTCTTTTTCTACCATCTGGAAGGTCTCATCTATCGCTGCTTCGAGGTCTTGAATAATCTCGTTTTCGAGTAGGTTTTTAAGTTGTTCTATTTTAGTCATGCATATTGCCTTGTAATCAATTGGGTTATGTACTTGGTGCGGTAATATTGTATCAAAAATGGATGAAAAGTGTAGTGAAATAAGAAAAATGGTCGGAGTGACAGGACTTGAACCTGCGACCTCTACCACCCCAAGGTAGCACGCTAGCCAGACTGCGCCACACCCCGACATAGAAAGTGGAATGGTATTGTAGCAAAATTACTGTTAGTAAACGACTAATTTGCAAAATTTTCACATAATATTTCTAATTTTGTTTGGTTTCCACCTTCATGGCTTCGCTTACGCTACGACCACTCCGGTTCCGAACCTAAAAACGACAAACTATTGTCGTTTTCTTTACGGTTCTCACATACTGCAGGCAGAGACGCCAGGAGGCGTCGTCGGCTGCACTGCCGAGTTGTCAGCGCCACCCTCTGCATTAACCTTTTCGATAAATTCCCAAAGCTTGGATGCAGACTCTTGATAGCGCTTGGCAGTCTCAGAATCTGTTTTGAAATAAGCTACCGGTTGACCGGTATCACCACCGATACGCACCGCTGGCTCGATAGGGATGCGCGCCAGCAATACTGTGTTGAACTCCTCTGCCACTGCTTGAGAAGTACCCATACCAAAGATATCGGACTCCGTATCACAACTAGGGCAGATGAAGCCACTCATATTCTCGATCACTCCTGCTGTAGGGATATGCAGCTTCTCAAACATATCCAATGAGCGCCTACTGTCATCCAATGAGACCTCCTGTGGCGTAGTCACTGTGACACCAGCAGTGACAGGGATAGACTGTGCCAGCGTCAGCTGTGCATCACCTGTTCCTGGAGGCATATCGATCACGAGGACATCCAGATCTGACCAGAGAATATCTCTGAGTAGCTGCTCGATCGCTTTCATGATCATGGCACCTCTCCAGAGCAGCGACTGTCCAGACTCCATCAGTGAGCCCATACTCATCACCTCTACACCATAGGCTTTCATAGGCTGGACTTTGTTGCCCATGATCTCAGGTTTTTGCTCATCCAATCCCATCATCCGGGGAATATTGGGTCCATAGATATCGGCATCCAATAAACCTACTTTTTTGCCCTGCATTGCCAGAGAGACAGCCAGGTTGACAGAAGTAGTGGACTTACCCACGCCCCCTTTACCCGAACTGACCATCACAAAATTTTTGATCTGAGGCGCGATATTTTTGCCACTCATCGTGTTGCTGTGCTCTTTGGGAGCTTGGGGTGCAGTGATGTGCACTTCAACATCAGAAAAACCTGCTTTTTTGAGTTCGACTGTAGCATCTGCTGTTAGCTGCTGCTTTACTTCACTTGCCGAAGAGGTGATATCGATTGTGACAATTACTTTGTCTCCGTTAACCTCTACATTTTTTACAAACCCGAATGTCACAATGTCTTTTGTGAAACCGGGATAGGTTACATTTTTCAATGCTTCCAAAACTGTTTCGTTTGTCATATTTATCCTTCGTTTAAATATCGTAACCGAGTTATACCACTCCAACCTTTAAAAGAGGATAAAAGCACTCCTAAATACTTGAGAGATGACAATAAAGATACTTCTGTTTTGTCCTAAAGACACTGCTGCTATTTTGCAAGTAATATAGGCGTAGTGTGTTATAATTTTCGTATCTGATTTAATTTTTTTGAGATTGAGAAAGCAAAGGAAACACTATGAATACCGATATTCTGGATATATTGGCTAATAAAAAAGTCTTGTATGCAGAAGACGAAAAAGGCATACGGAAACATATTTCCGAAGTGCTGGAACTTTTTTTCGATACGGTTGTGTCGGTCGAAGATGGGTTGGAAGCTACCTATGAGATGGATGTAAACCACTATGATGTGCTTATGTTTGATATTTGTATGCCCCATCTGGATGGACTGAGTGCAATCAAGAAGATCCGTGAAAAAGACAAGAAAATCCCTATCATTATCCTCTCTGCCCATGCAGAAAAAGAATACCTCTGGAATGCCATAGAGCTCAAGATTTCAAAATACCTCGTCAAGCCTTATGATAAACATGATTTACAAGAAGCACTAAAAATTGTGGCGCTGGAACTGGTGGACAACCAGCTGGAGATACCATTGAAAGATGGATATATATACAATCCGGTGAAAAAAGTGGTTCATTGTGGGCAGGAAGAGAAACAGCTCACGCTCAAAGAGAGCCGCCTGTTGGAATATTTTATCACCCGTGCCAATCAGAGCATTTCTTTCGACGAGATAGGGGAGTATCTATGGGACAGCGAAATTCCCCCCAAAGAGGCAATCAAATCGGTCATCAAAGAGCTCAGAAGAAAAGTCGGAAGAGCATGTATTACAAATATTTATGGTATAGGGTATATACTTGAACTTTAAAAGCCTCTCTCATTCTGTTTCGGTCAAAACAAAAACTATTGTACTCGTGCTCGTGCTTATCGTTACCCTCTCTGCGATCTTCTTTCTCATTCGCTACAATGATATTAAAAGTGTGGCCAGCAGTGATCAGCTCTCCGAATTGAAACGCGTGACGGTCGTCTATCAGGAGACTCTTAAACGGACACAAAAGTTCTATATCACACGAGGCTATGCCAACATCAACTCATATGGGATTCGGGAAGCCTTTGAGCATAGCAATGCCACAGCCTTGCATACCTTAAGCCTTCCGAGATGGAAGGTCATCACCAAAGAAAACCACTTTTTAACCTCTTTTTGTTTTTACGATCGAGAAGGAAAACTGCTAACTTATTTTGGCCAGAAACCACAGGAGAAACTTTCATATTTTGATACCGTGAAAAAACCTTATGATGGCTTCTGGTATGCGGGAGAGCATTTTCGTTACCATACGGTTTCTGAAGTATGGGACAGGAACCATGCGATCGTCGGGTATGTGGTTTTTGTGATTGACCCTCGATATTTTCTGGAACAGATACGAAAAATCATGGATATCGATGCCTACATTTATTATGAAAAATCCCCTGAACCACTGCTTTTTTCTATGGATAAAGATTCACCCATACTCCAGGTACTTTCCCAAGATAATTTTGCCATTCTAAAAGAAGTATCGTTGAATGGTCATGTGTTTGCTCCCTATACGATTGCAGGGAAAGGACTGGGGGAAAATAATGATTTTAAAATTATTTTCCTACAAGATATTACGCACTGGAAAGAGATTGTGGACAAGGCAATCCTTCAAAGCATTATCGTCATGGTGCTTTTAACTCTGATTACGATGCTAGTGATGAACTATGGATTTGATGTCATCCTCCATCAGCTGGATGAGCTGAATGCCAAACTCATACACAGTCAGACAGAACTACAGGTGATCAACAAAGACTTGCAAAAACGGGTACAGCAGGAGATAGAACTCAAACTCAAGAAAGAGAGGGAAGCCAACGAAAAGGAGAGGATACTTGTCCATCAGAGTAAACTGGCCAGTATGGGTGAAATGATCGGAAATATCGCCCATCAGTGGCGGCAGCCACTCACCGAACTCTCTTCGATTCTGATCAATACGGAGATATTTTTTGACCGGGGAAAACTGACCAAAGAGCGGCTTCAGAACAAAATCGAAGATGCGAATATGCAGATCAAGTTTATGTCGAGAACGATTGATGATTTTCGCAACTTCTTCTCGTCAGGAAAACAGAAAGAATCCCTCCCCGTTTCGGTGCCTTTTGGTAAAGTAGAAAAACTCATGCATGCCTCACTCAAGAACAATGGGATTGCTTTTATGATAGATATTCAAGATGATTTTCCCCTCTTCATCTACCCCAATGAGATTACACAGGCATTATTGAATCTAATCAGCAATGCCAAAGATATTCTGCTTGAACGCTCAGTCAAGGCAGGGGAAATTTCTCTGAAGGCTTACTCTGAGATGGGCAAAGACATCATCGAAGTGCGTGACAATGCCGGAGGGGTCAAGACAGATCCGATTGAAAAAATATTCGAACCCTACTTCAGTACGAAACATGCAACCAGCGGCACCGGCATCGGCCTGTATATGACCAAGATTATCATCGAAAAAAACAATGCCGGAACCATTCTCGTCCATAACGAAGATAAGGGAGCTGTTTTTAAAATCATTTTCACAAGTAGAGACTAGACGGCTCTCCTCTTTTTCTTCCCACCCCACTTTCCCCTTTTTTATTGTTATGATTCCGGATATTCTTAAAAGGAGAGAAGATGGATGAAAAAAATTCCAGAAGGAGTTTTCTCAAAAAAGGCTTTTCTGCGACAGCGTTTGCAACACTTTTTACTTCGCAAGCAGATGCGTTTTCAATGAAAAATCCCGGAAGAGATGCCAAAGATGCGAAATATATTGGGCAAACCGGCAAGCACTTTGTCATGGTGCTGGACTTACGAAAGTGCATTGGGTGTCAGGCATGTACTTCCGTATGTAAGGTTGAAAATGACATTCCTGATGAGCAATACCGAACCTTCGTCACAGAGACAGAAGTAGGAGAGTTTCCTGATGCGCGCAAGGCATTTTTGCCTCAGCTATGCAACCACTGTACCGATCCTGCTTGTGTCCCTGTATGTCCGACGGGCGCGACATTCAAGCGTGAAGACGGTATCGTCGTTGTCGATAACACCGTCTGCTGGGGGTGTGGGTATTGTATCAACGCCTGCCCATACGACAAGCGTTACTTCAACGAAAGAACCAAAACTGCCGACAAATGTAACTTCTGTGCCCACCGTGTGGACAAAGGGTTGTTGCCGGCATGCGTCGAAACTTGTATCGGAGGTGCACGAATTTTTGGTGATGTCAACGATAAGACTTCAGAAGTCTATCAGACACTTCAACAGTTCTCCACAACGGTTCTAAAAAAAGCAGAGGGTACCCGTCCACAAGTTTTCTATATCGGACTAGATTCTCGGCTGGAAGAGCTCTACGGTACCACGCAGAGCTTAGATGATATCGTCAAAGCAGAAGAGGGCTTCAACCGGGAATGGATGAAAGCCCGAGGAGAGGAGGAAAATCATGGATAGTATCAACACATTGGTTTCATCGATCACCATTGCCAAGCCGTGGGGTATTGATGTGCCCAATTATTTCTGGTTTACGGGAAGCTCGGCTGCGGCCTTTATCATCTCCAGTTTTGCCCATGTGTTTGGCTGGAAAAGATACAAACCCATTGCCGGCGTAGCGCTGTTGATGGCGTTCGTGCTGTTGGTGGCCGCCCCGCTGAATCTCCTCGATGATTTGAGGCAGCCGGGGAGGGTACTCAACTTTTTTATGTACGGATGGGAAAATTTCCCCACCTCGCCCATGAAGTGGGGAGGACTGCTTCTGATCGCGTATCCTATTCTGATCTTTTTTGAAGCACAGGCCTTGTACCGCCCCTACTTTGTCCATCACGCCCAAAAGGGCAGTTTTTTTGCCAAGCTCTTTACCTTTGGCAATATGGATCTCAGTGAAACAGCAAGAGCAAAAGATCACCGCAAAGGCTACATACTAGGAGCCGTCGGTATCCCTCTGGCACTGGCGGTTCATGGATACACTGGCTACATCATGGGAGCAGTACACGCCAATCCGATGTACCACACGCCCCTGATGCCTATCATCTTTCTTGCTTCTGCCATGGTCTCCGGTACGGGACTTCTAATCCTGCTGATTCCCCTGTTCCAGCGGTTTTTGTCTGAGCGCCAGAGGGTTGACCGAGATATGGTCGCTACACTGGCCAGACTACTCTCATGGTTTATCGTTGCCGATTTGGTGATGCGATTCTTGTGGTTGACCTTTGCTTTGACTTTTGGAAATGGAGAAAAGTACGCACTCTACCATTATTTCGCGCTGCATTTCAATGAAACACTGTGGATTGACTATATACTGGGACTCTTTATCCCTCTAATCATTGGTTTTACCAAACTACGATTTACCCCAGCGGTGGTCTATTTCGGTGGATTTGTCACAGCAGTTGGTGTATGGATTTTCCGTTGGAATACGGTCATTGGAGGAGAAACAATCCCCCGAACCACACCAGGGTTTTTGCATTATGCCCCTCCAGTTTTCGGACAGGACAGCTATATCTCAGTCCTCTCAAACTGGGGAATTTTATTTGCTCTGATCGCTTTGGTTCTCCTGGTGTTCCCTTGGGATGAAGAGATGGAAGATTGTTATAAAGGAGTTGAGAATGAAAAGTAGTCGAAGAAAATTTCTAATGGGATCTGGCGCTGTCGTCGCGGCAGCCTCCGTAGCTGGATACAAGGAAACCATGAGTGCCGTGGCCACACTCTCGGATAAGGGAGAATTGGCCGAGGACAGTATCTATTTCAATTCACCGGAAGCAGAATACAGCGTCTCCAAGGATGGTTTTGTCCCCAATAAGGATTACAAAATCTGCTCTTCAACCTGCATAGGGTGCACCACCCAGTGCGGAATTCGGGTCAAGGTCGATACCAAAACCGATACCGTCGTACGGGTACTTGGTAACCCATACAACCTCCTCTCAAGTGACCCTTGGCTGCCGTATGATACTTCAGTAAAAGAGAGCTACACTCTCCTCTCTCAGCATGGGAAGTTTGAAACCTATCGGTCCAATGTATGTGCCCGGGGTAATGTAGCTTTTGACAAGATCACTTCCAAAAACCGCGTGCTCAAACCCCTCAAGCGTGTGGGTAAGCGTGGCGAAAACAAATGGAAAGAGATTGAGATTGAGCAACTGATTGATGAAATCGTCAATGGAGGGAATCTCTTCGGCGAGGGGAATGTCAAGGGGCTGAAAGATGTCCGGGACACCAAGACTCCCATCAACCCCGATGAGCCGATCTTTGGACCAAAATCCAATGGCTTGAACTTCATTGGGACAACCCATGAGGGGCGATTCAAGGTCTTTGTTCACCGCTTTCTCAAATCGTTTGGTACGGCAAATGTCCAAGGACATACATCAACCTGCGGACTGTCGATGCGGGCAGGTGAAGCGGCGTTTCTCGGGAATTTCAGAAAATACCCACACCTCAAACCGGATTTTGAGAATACCGAATATCTCCTGAGCATCGGTACCCCTCCGGGTCAGGCAGGGAATCCCTTTAAACGACAAGGTAAACTGCTGGCACGCGCCCGGACAGAGAAAAACATTGAGTACACCATCGTCTCCCCTACCCAAGGAAACAGTGACACCATTGCCGTAGGAGATCGGAGCCATTGGATTCCCATCGTGCCAGGTACGGATCTGGCGTTTGTGATGGGGTTGTTGCAGATCATCATCAACAACAAGTTCTACAACGATGGCTATCTGCGTATCCCCTCTGCCAAAGCTATGACTGCCCTCAACGATGCCTCATGGACCAACGCGACCCATCTTGTCATTCAAGATGAAGCGGACTTCGGTCGGATACTCAAAGAAGGCAAGGTTCCCTTGGTTCTTGATGCTGCTGACAATACCCTCAAGCCCTCTACGACCGTCACACAGGCTGTTCTTGACTTTGAAGGGGAAGTAGAATCGGGTGGCAAGACCTACCGTGTGCAAACTGCCTTTCATGAGTTGACGCATAATGTCAACGAACACAGCCTCGATGCCTATGCCAAAGAGTGTGGGGTCGGCGTCGAGAAGATGGAGGAGATCGCCCACAAATTTGTCAGTCATGGGCGCAAAGCGAGTGTCGATTGCCATGGTGGAACCATGCATACGACTGGTTTCTACACCACCTATGCGGTGATGATGTTGGGAGCCATGGTCGGTAACCTTAACTACAAAGGCGGCATGAGTGCCGGAGGCGGTGCCTACAAGGACTTCGTCGGCAAACGCTACAACCTGTTTGCCTACAAAGGAAAAACCAAGATCAAAGCCACCCGGATCGATAAGGCTCGAATGGCGTACGAGAAAACCAACGAATACAAACAGAAAAAAGCCCAGGGCAAGCCCTACCCGGCAAAAGACACCTGGTACCCATTTACCAATGCGTTGGAGAGTGAAGTGGTGATGAACAGTGCCAAAGGGTATCCGTACAAATTGGATGTCCTGATGACAGCGGCAGCCAATTTTATCTACGGTACCAGTGGCGCCAATGCTAAGGTCGAAAAGCTTCTGGCCGATCCAAAAAATATCCCTTTGTTTGTGGCGATTGATCCGTTTATCAATGAGACGACACGTTATGCTGACTACATTGTTCCGGACTCAGTTCTGTATGAGACGTGGGGAATCGTCCACGCCTGGGCCGGCTATCAAACCAAGGCCAATACCCTCAGGTTCCCGGTTGTCAAGCCACGTCAGACCAGCTTCAAGAATGGCGAACCGATTGAATTGATCAGCTTTATGATCGCTCTGGGTAAAAAACTCAACCTCCCCGGCTTTGGTGAAAAGGCGATCAAAGACAACAAGGGAACATGGCATCCACTTAACAAAGCGGAAGATATTTATCTCAGAGCGTTTGAAAATGTGGCGATGGATGGCAAGCCGGTGCCTGATGCGACCGATGAGGATATTCAGCTCAGCGGCATCGAGGCGTTTGTCCCTTCATTGAAACAAATATGTGGTGTCAACTGGCGAAAGACCGCCTATGTCATGGCACGCGGGGGACGATTCCAGGACATCGAAGAGAGCTATCAAGGTGAAAAGCTGAGCCATAAATACAAAAAACCAATCCAAATCTACAACGAAACGGTCGGTACCAAACGGCACTCCATCACAGGAGAACGCTTCAGTGGAATGCCTCGGTATTTCAAGCAGAGGATGAACGGAGGAGAGACTTACGAAAAACTCTTTCCAAAATCAGAGTATCCTCTCACGGCTTTTTCATTCAAATCCAATGTGCTGGCAACCCCAATGGCTGCCAGTAAGCTTATGGATCAGGTACGCTTCACCACTTATGTCGATCTCAACCCAAAAACAGCGGAAAAACTGAGCCTCCGTCACGGAGACAAGGTTCGTGTCTCCTCTGCCTTTGGTACGGTGGAGGGATACCTGCGTCTTCGCCATGGCGTGATGCTCGATTGTCTAGGAGTAGAACATGGTCTGGGAAGGCGAGGCGAGGGAGCGATAGATGTCACCATCGACGGCAAAGTGATCCCAGGGAATGCTCGGCTCAGAAGCGGTATCGATATCAACAAGCTTGGTCTGCTGGACAAGAGCAGGGATTTAGCAACAGTGACTGATTTTGTCTGCGGATCCAATGCCCGACATGCTATGCCGGTCAAGATAGAAAAAGTTTAGTCACTTATAGCTGTAGGGATGAGGCGATTGTAGCACAGTACGCCTCATCATACCCCATTGATTACCTCCTTACCCTTAGTCTCGATGACGAGGTGCTTTCTCTGTAGAGCCATTCCTGCATCTCGTCTGCGTCAAGGTTTTTCTCCTTGAGTCTCAACTTGTGCCAATCTGTGCCTGGCTCTCTAAGAAAAAATTTATATAGAAAATCAAAAGTCTGTCAACAAGCATAAAATATGATGAATGGCATACTGCCTTTGATTCAGAGAGTTGCGCTCTACTCTCATTTGCTATTTCATGACCTCTAAACCATAAAGCTTAGCAAAGACTCTAAAAAGCTTAGTAAGTGTATAATTCGTTACAGATTGTTACACTTTACCGATCTTATGCAAAAGGATTTATGTGCAGGATATTACTTTGGTACTCTTGGCAGCAGGCAGTGCTTCTCGATTTGGGGCACCCACCAAAAAACAATGGCTCTATCAGGGTAAGAATCCCCTGTGGCTTGCAGTTGCGGATGGCTTTCAAAATAGTTTTAATTTTTCAAAGAGTATCATTGTGTGCTCTCCAACTGAAATAGACTATATGAAACAATTTTCAAACTATCTTTGTGTAACTGGAGGTAACAGTAGAGAGGCGTCTTTACGCAGTGCCCTTGAGCATATCGATACACCATTTGTACTGGTCAGTGATATCGCCCGTTGCTGTATCGACACAGAGATAATAGAAAGAATCATAGCCAAAAAAGGCGAGGCCGACTGTATTGTCCCTGTGATAAAAGCAGTCGATACACTCTATATGGAAGGTCTCCCCATAGACCGCGACAGTATACGCATCATCCAAACACCCCAGCTCAGCAAAACAGACTCTCTCAAAAAAGCACTGGCAACTATGGAGGGCTTCACAGACGAAAGCTCGGCTATTAAGGCATCTGGAGGAGAAATTCTCTTCGTGGAAGGTTCTATCAAGGCACATAAGCTCACCACACAGGATGACCTCAAAAGGCTTCCCTGTCTGACCCCTCCCTCTTCTGAGACTTTTGTAGGATTTGGGATCGATATCCACCCTTTTGAAGAGGGAAAGACCATGAAGCTCTGCGGTATCACCATCGACAGTCCTTTTGGCTTCAAGGCACACAGTGACGGAGATGTCGCGATCCATGCGCTGATCGATGCACTGCTTGGGGCTGCTGGTATGGGAGATATCGGGGAGCTTTTCCCAGATACTGACACTGCCTATGCCGGCGCAGACTCCTCTATACTGCTTCAACAAGTGGTCAAAAAAATCCGAGCCTTTGGCTTCGAGATCATCAATGTGGATATGAGTATACTGGCACAGACACCCCGGCTACTTCCCTACAAACAGGCGATGAGAAAGCAGATCGCCTCACTACTGGAAATCACGCCCATCAGAACAAATATCAAAGCTACAACAGCTGAAAAAATGGGATTTGTGGGAAGAGAAGAAGGGGTCACTGTCCATGCAGTAGCCTCATTACAATACTTTAATTGGGAGAAAGCATTATGAAAGTCATTATTGTAGAAAACGAACTCTATCTGGCGCAAAGCATTGCCAGCAAACTAGGGGAGTATGATTTTGATGTAGAGATCTACGGATCAGCAAAAGATGCCATGAAGAGCCATGGCGATATCTACCTGCTCTCCACAAGTCTGCCAGGACAAAATGTCCTCCCTCTCATCAACAAAAATAAAGAGAAGATCATTATCCTCATGGTCAACTATATCAACAATGATACGGTGGGTGAGCCACTCAAAGAGGGCGCCAAAGACTATATCGTCAAGCCCTTCATGATCGAAGAACTACTAAGAAAAATAGACCATTACAATGAATTTCAATATCTTAAAGAGCAAAACAGATTCTATGAGGAGTACCTGGGTGATCTTCTTTGTGAGATTGACCATCAATGCCAAGCAGACAAGCTCCCTTTTTCTGTCATGGTCAAAACCAACTATTTAAGGGCCGTAGACAAATTGGCACTGGATATTAGCAGAAATAAAGCCTGCGCCTTGGTATTTATCTCTCTGGAAGAAGAGGATTGGCCGGAAAAGATAGCCTCACTGGGACAGAACAATATGGGCTACATCACCCATCTTGAAAAACTTAAAAAAGGTGACAGAGAAACCGTCTATGCGCAGCTAAAAGGTAAACGGTTTCTTTTGACTTGTACTTCCGAAACGATAAAATCTCCCTTTGATACCATTACCGTCAACTCAGGAAGCAAACTCTATGACCAGAATGATGTGCTCACCATCGACGAATATGTGCAGTATATCGTCAAGAATTTTCAATACAAGTTCCCCGATACCGAACTCTCCAAAAAATTAGGAATTTCACGCAAAAGCCTCTGGGAAAAAAGGAAAAAATATGACCTCTTCAAAAAGAAATAAAACACTCTATATTGATACAGAAGCACTCTCCACACTGGCACTTGTACAAGAAGGTTTGCTCTCCCCCGTCAAAGGATTAATGGGCCAAGAAGAAGCACGTGTTGCGGACGAGACAAAAATGTACAAAGGGGTACCTTTCCCTTTTTCTTTTATCTTGGCGCCCAATGGAGAACAAAATAGAGCCGTGCTGCTCTCTGCCAAAAAAGATGAAACCCTCGATCTGATTTGTGATGGTAAGCAGGTAGGAAAACTTCGGGTAGATGAGACTTTTAAGATCGATCCTGACGAGAGGTTGCGTCAAATATACGGTACCACAGATACCTCACACCCAGGTGTCAAAAACACACTGATGCGCATGGGGACTGTGGCTGTTAGCGGAAAATACCATGTTGCTTACCCGATCATAGCAGGCAACCAAAAACGCATTGAGAATATGAAACAGAAAACAGGGGCACAAAACATCTCCTCCATGGTACTCTCTGCCAATCCCCTAAATCGTGTACACGAGCGCATGATTCGCAGGGTACTGGATGAGAACGACCTGCTGGTCATCTTCTTGCGCAAACCATTCACTGAAGAGGGGCTGCAGTATGAAGTCAGATACAATGCACTCAAAACTTTTATAGACACTTTTTTAGCCAGAAACAAAGTGCTAATCATTCCTTTTGAAAACACCTATATCTTTGCTGGCTACAATGAACTTATTCTAGATGCGCTACTCGCTACCAATTATGGTTGCAACCAATTGGTTATTGGTGAGAATCATGGGGGATTGGGTCTCTACTACAACCAAAATGTACTGAGCTCCGCATTTGATGAATGTAAAAATATTGATATCGAAATCAAAATCTTTGATGAGTATGTCTACTGTGATATCTGCAAAACCCTGGTCAATACCAAAACTTGCCCACATGGGCAGCATCACCATGTGCATTACCACTCTGATTC
>JALVVQ010000006.1 GCA_027023325.1 Campylobacteraceae bacterium
ATATTTTTCTTCCCCTCCACCGGAATAGAGAGATAAAAGAGAAGTCCCATGAGTATAAAAAGAACCATATTTGCACTCCATCCGATGATACGCAACCTGCTTCTCCTTTTCCCTCTGCTTGCTGTTTTGCTGCTCTATTTTCTGCAGGAGGGTATTGCTGTCGATTCTTTGAAGATTGGTTCCTTCAAGATGCAGGGATTATACCTAAAACTGGATAATAAACTGACGCTCAAGATCGAAAATCTGGAGATCCCAAAGAAGAGCAGGAAGACAGAACTCAGTGACCTAGATACGCAGATTAGAAAGCTCAAGCGGATACTTGAATTTTTTGAATATATAGAGCTTGGCAGTGTGCACTTTACTAACGATACCTACCGGCTAATCTACGCAGACAATACACTCTATATAGACAGTGATGCCTACGAGATCGCAGGAATGATCACACCACAAAAGGGTGGGCTTGTTGCAACACTTCCACTGATTCATCTCAAAAAACAACATCTGATGATGGAGGGAAATGTCTCCTATGGCTATCAGACTGAAAGGCTTACTTTTAAAGGGCGCTACAGTATCACAGGTATCAAGGGAAATGTGCAGCTGCAGCTGAAGAATAGCAAGGCCACTTTTTTTGTAAATTCTCATGAGGTGGGCACGATCAGTCCTCTGCTGGATCTCTTCGAGATAAAGAAAGAGAACAGGGCATGGATCGACAAAAAAGTACAGGCAAAAGAGTACCGCTTGATTTCATTTAGAGGGTCAGGGAAAATCTCAGCAGAGGGATTTACCCCTGATATAGACACGATGCAGGCAGAGGCGTTGCTTCATGGGGTGACGATTCGTTTTGAAAAGACGCTTCGCCCGGTCATTGCCTCTCAAGTACGCATACGCTTTCATGACAATCGTCTGGATTTTGACCTAGAAGATCCCCTCTATCATCAAAAAAGAATGAACGGTAGCCAAGTGGCATTGCTCAATCTGACAGGGAAAAAACACAGTCGTTTGCTTTTGAAGCTAAAATTTCATACCCGTTACGACAAGGAGGTCAATCAGATACTGCGCGCCTATCATATCAAGATACCCCTGATACAAAAAAAAGGAAAAATGCAGACAACAGTCAATCTGGATGTAGATTTAAATACGGAGCGCACGAAAGTTGAAGGGCGGGTATTTATCTCCAAAGATTCCTTGCTTCTTTTGGGCGGCACTCCCCTCCATCTGAATGGAGGAGAGGTGACCTTCACGAAAAATCGTGTGGCATTGTGGTCTGTGCCGCTTTATGAGAAGTGGTTTGATGGGGTGGTCAATGGATTTATCAATCTTGACACACAAAAAGGCAAACTACAGGTAGATATCAAGCATCTTCTCTTGGGAAAAAAAGGTGATACTTCTTTGCAGATTAAAAGACAAAAAAAGGTACCGCTCCTGCTCTCTTACAAAAAGGACCTTACCTTTGAATTTCCTCGCTATCGCCTCAAAATAGAAGTAGACAAAAAAGGAGGCATGACGATTACCAATAAGGACATTAAGCCTCTATTGCCATTTATTAAAAATCTTCCATTGAAACTCAGCAATGGGAAGTTTAGGTTATATACGAGAGACTACAAGAAGTATACTTTTTCCGGCGAAGCAACATGGAAGCAGAGCTATTTGTATAAAAAAGGTGGCTATCTTTCTGCTGTTCCTTTTGAGGGAAGTGTGAGGAATGATACGCTTCAGCTAAAGGCATTCAGGGGAAACCTTAGCTATGACAGTAGAAAGTCTCGGATACAGCTTAGAAATATCAATATAGATGCCAAAAAAATGCTGGCACTTTATGCGGGTAAAAAAGGTAAAACACTAAAAAAACTTCGGGTTAGCGCAAAAAACAGCATGATTCGTTATGGCAAGTATGTGTTGCTGACCGATGCCTTTGACCTCAGTGTCAGTGGCAAAAACACTACCTTCAACGCCACAAAAGAGGGTGACCGGGTACATATAGAAAAAAATGGCAATAGTCTGGTGGTGCAAGCAGATAAGATCAAAGACAAAATGCTTCAGGCGCTAATCCACTTCAATGGTCTGCATGGGGGAAGATATTCGCTGGAACTTCTTGGTAGTGTCAAAGGAGAGCTCAAAGGCGTGATTGATATCAAAGGCGGGGCTATCGAGAGTTTTAAAGCCTACAATGATCTGATTGCACTCTTTAATACTATCCCTGCACTCATGACACTCTCTGATCCGGGATTTAGCAAAAAAGGCTATGTAGTGCGCACAGGAAAGATTGAATTTAGGATATTGCAGGACAAAGTGGTCTTTGATAAGATCTATATCGATGGTAAATCTTCGACCATTGCGGGCAAAGGAACTGTGGCACTGGAGAGTGGTGCGCTCAATATTGACTTGGCGATACGCACAGCCAGGGAAGTAGGAAAGGTGCTTGGAAATCTGCCCTTGGTAGGGTATATCCTCTTCGGAAAAGACAAAAGTATCACTACCGGTGTCAAGATCGTCGGTACTCTAGATAAACCAAATGCTAAAACCCATCCTGTACAGGAGGCACTACTCTACCCACTGGAGATACTCAAGCGCACCATCACTTCTCCGGCACATATTATCAATCAGTAGTATTTCTGATTTTATGTGAATTGTGATTTTCGGAAAATGAGTAGCCCTGACGAGGGCTACTCATTTCTCAATACATTGAGTGGGTCGGTTGAGGCGGCTTTTTTGGCAGGATAGAGGGCAGAGAGCATCACGATGACAGCAGCACCGAGAATAATCAGTCCAAAGTCACCCAGAGGCAGATTTACAGGAAGCTTGCTGCTGCCATAGACATCTTCGGGCAGCGTAATGATATCAAAAGTACGCAGTGCCCACATGCCCAGAAGTCCCAGTAGCGTACCACAGAGTATTCCGATAGAGCCAATCAGTAGCCCCAATCTATAAAAAACAGTTTTGATTTCTCTCTGTGTGGCACCCAAGGTGCGCATGAGCGCTATTTCGCTGCGTCTGCTCATGACAGTCATGAGCAGCGAAGAGATGATATTGAGTGAGGCGATCAGAATAATGAAGAGTAGTACGAGAAAATAAACCTTCTTCTCCATCTCCATAGCAGTAAAGAAATTGCCATTTTGCTGCCACCAGCCCTCTATGCCTGCATCATTGGGTAGTATGGATCTGATTTTGTCGATCATTTCCATAGGTTTCTCACTGTAGATGTGGATACCGTCATACTGTTCTTTGTCTCGCTTGAGTAGGCTTCTTAGTGCCCGATGGGTAGTGTAGATGATACCTTTGTCATAGGCTTGCAACCCAGAATCAAAGATACTGTCGACCACAAAGCGTTTTTGCAGCGGCATCGTCGCGAAGCCAACTGCCTGCTGCTCGGAAAAATAAAGAAGAAGCTTCTCACCCACTTTGACACCCATATCTACCGAGAGCGTGTCTCCAATAACAATACTGTATTTGCTGCTGTTTGTCTCGCCTTTGACTGCTTTGGCAAAGACAGTATTGATCACGGCCTCTTTGGCAAAGTCTACACCGTAGACCATGCTTCCCTGTATACCATGCTCATTTTTGCTGATCACCTGTGTGGTGTAGTAGGGGCTGAGTTTGAGTGAGGGAAAGTGTGCGTGAATATTTTGGATGACTTTGGTCCCTATCCCCTCACCATAGGAGGTCACCGTAAGGGGATAGTTCATCACGAAAAGTCGTTCTTTGAACTCTTTTTGGATACCATTGGTGATACCTAGTGCGATCATCATCACCATGACTCCTGCAGCGATACCCAAAAAAGCCATGACTGCCGAGACGAAGATAAAAGGGTTTTCTCTGTCATACTTCAGATAGTGTTTGACCACCTTTTGTATGAAGTGTCTACTGTAGGGGGGTGCCATTAGGCAAGAAGTCCTTTTTTTGGGCCGCTTCTGCCGCAGCAGTGTTTGTATTTCTTTCCACTACCGCAGGGACAGGGTTCATTTCGCTTTGGTTTCTTGTCTGCGATATAGGGTTGATGTCCATTCTTTGCTTCTTCTTCGGCCGCCTGTTGCAGGTTGTCTATCAGCTCACTTTCATCGATCTCAAGCTCGTCTCTCATGCGTTCGATCTCCTCCAACTCCTCTTCTGGGGCTTCGAAATTGAACTGAATATTATAGAGGATTTTAGTAGCATCAAATTTGATACGCTCTACCAGCTGCTCGAAGAGTCTGTAGCTTTCCTGCTTGTACTCGGTGAGAGGATCTTTCTGATTGTAGCCCCGTAGTCCAATCCCTGTCTTGAGGACATCCATTTCGTAGAGGTGATCTCTCCAAAGGGGATCGAGGATCTGGAGGTGTAGCATACTTTCTATCTCTTGGCGCTGCTCAGGAACAAAAGGAGACATCTTCTCTTCGTAGGCTTTTTCGAGTATTTCCAAAACAGCTGCTTTGATCTCGTGAGGCTCTTTGCCCTTGAGTGTTTCGGGGTCGATAGCAATGTCAATATGCTTTTGTATTAGATCGGTGAAGCGCTTGAGATCAAAATCTTCACTGGGTGTGCCTTCGTAGATCTCTGCTTCAGCCAATAGCATGGAGACAAAGGTCTCTCTGTTCTCTTTGATCTTGCTGCCGATATCAAACTCTGGGTCGAGCAGCTGGTTTCTGAAGGCATAGATTGCCTTTCGCTGATGATTGGCGACATCGTCATACTCGAGGATATGTTTACGAGACTCGTAGTGCATGGACTCTACTTTTTTTTGTGCCTTCTCTACGCTTCTGGTGACGAGTTTGGAGTCGATATACTCTCCGCGCTCTACGCCAAGCTTGTTCATGATATTGCGGATCTTGTCACCACCAAAGATGCGCAGGAGGTTGTCATCCAGGCTCAGGAAGAACTGGCTTTCACCCGGATCACCCTGTCGTCCAGATCGCCCTCTGAGCTGGTTGTCTATACGACGGCTTTCGTGTCTCTCTGTACCTAGGATAAAGAGTCCGCCCAGCTTCCTAACCTCGTCACTGATTTTGATATCAACTCCACGCCCTGCCATATTGGTAGCGACGGTCACGGCACCTTTGGCACCGGCATTTTCAATGATGCTCGCTTCCCTTTCGTGGTTTTTTGCATTGAGGATATCATGAGGGATTTTCTCTTTGGCGAGGAAGTTGTGCAGCAGTTCACTTTTTTCGATAGAGGCAGTACCGATGAGGACAGGTTGACCTTTGCGGTGCAACTCCTTGACCTTTTTGGCGACAGCTTCGAGTTTCTCCTCCTCGGTATTGTAGATCAGGTCATTCTTGTCGAGCCTTTCTACCGGGACATTGGTAGGGATAGAGACGACTTCCAGTCCATAGATCTGAGAAAACTCCGTGGCCTCTGTCTGTGCTGTGCCAGTCATACCTGCCAGCTTGTTGTACATTCTGAAGTAGTTTTGGTAGGTGATGTCTGCCAGTGTCTGGGATTCGTCCTGGATGGTGACACCCTCTTTGGCTTCGAGTGCCTGATGGAGACCTTCGCTGTAGCGTCGCCCTTCGGAGAGTCGTCCGGTAAACTCATCGACGATGACGATCTCATCATTGCGTACCACATAGTCGACATCTTTTTCAAAGACATATCTGGCTTTGAGTGCCTGATCAAGATGGTGAGAGAGAATCGCATTGTCCAGATCATAGAGATTTTCGACACCAAAGAGTTTTTGTGCTTTTTCCAGCCCCTGCTCTGTCATGATGATGACCCTGTCCTTTTCATCTACGACAAAATCGCCTGTCATCTTCTTCTCTTCACCTACTTTGGCTGGGAGCTCTTCACCTCTGATCATCTGCTGAGCAATCTCGTCAGCCTGTTCATAGAAGCTCTGGTCTCTCTGTGTCGGACCAGAGATGATGAGTGGGGTTCTGGCTTCATCGATCAGGATAGAGTCTACTTCATCGACAATGACATAGTTGTGCTCCCTTTGTACCTTTTCTTCTGCACGCACTTTCATGTTGTCACGCAGGTAGTCAAACCCGTACTCGTTGTTGGTGCCGTAGGTGATATCAGCATCATACTGAGCTTTGCGCTCCATTTCATCATCAATGCCAGCAACGATACAGCCCGTGGTATAGCCTAGGAAATCATAGAGTACGCCCATCTCTCTGGCATCTCTGCTTGCGAGGTAGTCATTGACTGTGACCACATGTACACCGTGTCCAGTCATGGCATTGAGTATAACTGCCAGTGTAGCGACAAGGGTTTTCCCCTCTCCGGTCTTCATCTCGGCGATATTGCCCTCATGCAGTACCATACCTCCGACGAGCTGCACATCGAAGTGGCGCATCTTTAAGACACGCCTGCTTGCTTCTCTGGTGATAGCAAAAGAGTCATTGAGCACTGCATCCAGACTTTTCTCTCCTGAATTGACTGCCTCTTTGAGGGTGTTGAAAGCGCTCTTTAGCTCCCCATCACTCATGGCTTCATAGGTACTCTCCAGCGCATTGATTGCTTTGGCTCGCTTGAGGTATTTTTTGACCAGTCTATCGTTAGCTGTTCCGAATATTTTTGTTATATTTATCATTGTTGGGTCATCCACATAATTAAAATTGCAGCTAGTGTATCAAAATTTTGCGTAAAAGCTGTTGATGTGGGCTATTTGATGGGTATGTTTTTCAAATATCTTCTCGTTAGTGTTTTTTTGGTAGAATCATTATAAAAAATAAGGATAAATAGTGAGATTATTGAGCATTTTGATACTAACAATTAGCATGGCTTTGGCAGAGGGAATCAATATCCCTACTGGTTTTTCAGCAAATTTTACACAAAAAATTACAAGTCCGAAGAAAAAAGTGATCAAGTACAGTGGTACTATGCTGCTCAATAGTTCAGGTACTTTGAAATGGAGCTACAAAAAGCCTACCCGCAAAGAGGTTTGTAGTAGCGACAAACACTTTACGATAGTGGACCATGACCTTGAACAGGTCTCTTTTCATGAGTTGAGACAGGCATTGAGTCTGCCCGCAATCCTGAAGAAGGCACGGCACCATAAAGATAATCTCTATGTGGCTACCTATCAGAAAGTACTGTATACTTTTGCTTTGGATAAAAAAGGACATATAAGCCAGATTGCCTACAAAGATACACTGGACAATGTGGTCAATATTCGTTTTCGGCATATGCAATATAGAAATAAGCCAAACCCCAAGCGTATAATGCAGTGTCCTTATCCACAATCCTACGATATTGTTAGAGGGTAGTGCAACATGAAAGGAATAGAATTTTTGGACAATATCAATATGCTGGTGCTTGCAAGTATCGTCGCAGTAGTACTTCTTTCCTTTGTCTTGGTGGTGATCGTTTTTTCTGTTAGGCTTAGATCCTGGCAGGAGAGAAATAGAGAGCTTAAGGTGATTATTGAAGAGCAATCCGAAAAGATAGCTTTGCTGGATGAGAGCCTTGGCGATGTCAGGATGCTCAATGCTGCTCAACTGCAGGAGTTGGGGCAGCAAGAGGGGATAAAAGAGAAACTCAAAGGGGAGATTAATAAGTTTGAAAATCAGCTCAAAGAGGCACACGAGAGGATAAAAAAGTATAGTACCGAGGTTATGGCGCTGGAAAAGAGCAAGAGTGAACTGGGAGCAAACTTTGCCAATGCCAAAGAGAGGTCAGAGAAGCTGGAAGAGGCGTTGGCGCATGCTACTAAGCGCAATGAATTCTGGGTAGAGCAAATGACAGAAATCAGAACCAAGTATGATGCACTGAAGCTGAAAGCAAGATAAGAGATGCAGCTACAGATAGATAGATTCGATAGCTTAGATGAGCATCTGCGTACCGAGATGGAGAGACATGGACATATGGTCTCTTTTGCTAAGCATGAGGTACTGTTTGATTGTGATGATGCTTTGGATTACTTCTATATCCTTCTTGACGGAAAGGTCAAAATCTCACAGGTAAATCTGAGCAATGGCAAGGAGCAGACGATCTATCTCATGAGTCGAGGGGATATGTATGATACTGTTACCCTGCTCGATGGAAAAGTCCATGAGGTATTGGTAGAGATACTGGAGGCAGGGAGTGCCCTGAAGGTGCCCATAGGAAAAGCCAGAGAGTGGATGTATGACTACCCGGCATTTGGAGAGATTATACTCAAGTATGTCGCCACACAGCTGCGAAAAGTAGAAGAGTTGGCGACAGATTTAACGCTCTTTGACACCCAAGAGCGACTGATTAAGCTGATTCTGCGCAGTATAGAAGGTGGGGACAATGACGACAAAAATATCCTAGACGGTCTTTCTCATACAGAGATCGCCAATCTCATCGGTACCGTACGTCATGTGGTAGATCGCCATATTAAAAAACTCAAAGAGGAAGGCGTGCTTGAGGATGAGAGACGCAAGGTCTCCCTCAAAAGCCAAGAGAAACTACTGGATAGGATGAAGAGCCTGTTTTAGAATAACATTAAAAAATTTCTGTAAATTCTTCCTCATTTTCAGATAAATTGCATCCGCATACAAGTTGGATTCATCTATGACTTTCGCTGTGAAAGATAAAGCCCCACTAAGATAAGTATACCCCCGCCTATCATCCGCAGGGTCAGCGTCTCACCTAGCACAAAAACGCCTGTGACTGCAGTAATGAGAGGCACAAGATAGATATAATTGCTTGCAGCGATAGAGCCTATCTGCTCGATACCCTTGTGCCAGAGGATAAATGCCAGTCCAGAGGAGAGTACACCAAGATAGAGTATGTTTGCCCAAACTACTGGTACTGTGAGCACCTTGGTATGGAATCCTTTTTCGTTCATGAAGAAGTATAGTAGCATCATAATGACAGCATAGAAAAAACTTTTTCTGGTGATCTCTATATAGTGATATCCCTTGGGAGCGCGGGTCAGTATGGCAGAATAGAGCGCAAAGACTGCTGCCGCACCTAAGGCCAACAGATCTCCCTTGAGCCGCATTTCATATCCTGAGCCTTCGAGTAGGATGAGCCCTATGCCTACCATTGCCACCAGAAATCCTACAAATAGATTAAGCGAAAGTGCTTCATCTTTGGAGATAAAGTGTGCAAATAGTGCGGTCAAAATGGGGATTGCGCCCATGTAGAGCCCTACATTGGCTGCCTGTGTATAGGAGAGTGCGAAGTTCTCCAGCAGAAAGTAGATAAAGATACCTAGAAACCCAAGCAATATAAAGAAAAACTCATCTTTGATAGAGTGCGGCAGACGCCATTTGGGATACAATAGTAGAAGAAACAAGTACCCCAGTGTAAAGCGTAGAATCATATTTTCGATGGGGGAGATGTAGGCAAGTAGCGCTTTGTTACTGACAAAAGCCACGCTCCAGATGACAATAGTAATAAAGGTAAAGAAGTGACCTGATAGTGTGCTCTTTTGAAGTGGCATAAAATGAATCTTTTTGATAGAGTGTACCATAGTATTGGTAAGGGTATCGATACCTGCCCGAAGGCAGATATCTTCCTCACATATCGAGAGGGTTAGTGCGTGAAGCCTACCTTGGTAGGTACATAGTGACCATGCTTTTTGATGCGTGCTTTCTGCATCAAATAGATGACAAAGTAGATACCAAATGCGATAGCCCATGGTACTAGGTTAGAACCCAAATGTAGGGTTTTAGCCATGAGATCGGGAAGGAACGCAAAAGGTATAATCGCCAAGAACATGAGCCTCTCAAGGATATTGACCTTGGTGAGATAGAAGCCTTGTACTGCGGAGGTAAAGGCAAACATGCCCATGACTGCAAAGGCAAAGATACCCAAAATTTCTAGAGGATTGGTAATCCATACCCATCCTGCTGGGTCGTTTGGATCGGCAGGATTGACACTCTCTATCAACAGCAATTTGTTGTTGAAGAAGAACATAAAAGGTAGAATCGCCGTACGAATATCATACATAAATCCTTGTAGGCCTGTCTTGATAGGATCGGCCTTGGCGATACCGGCGGCGGCATAAGCTGCCATCCCCACAGGTGGCGTATCATCCGCCAAAATACCGAAGTAGAAGACGAACATATGCGCTGCAATCGCAGGGATGATATAGCCATTGTCTGCAGCAAGCTGCATGATGACAGGGGCAGTCAGTGCTGCCATGACGATATAGTTGGCAGTCGTTGGCAGTCCCATACCCAATACGAGTGATACGATGGCTGTCAGTACCAGTACCAGGATGATATTGCCATTGGAGAGCTGATCGATGACATCAGCCAGAATCAGTCCAATACCAGTCAGTGTCACTGAGCCTACCACGATACCTGCTACGGCTGTAGCGATAGCGATAGGTACCATGTTTTTCGCACCATTGACCATACCTGACCCAATATCCCTGAAGCCTTGGGTAAAGGTATCCAGAGTAAAGGCTTCTTTGTTGATCAGCGCTTTAAATGGATATTGCACCACCATGATGATCATCATAAACTGAATAGCACTCCAGGCAGCTGCTTGTGCAGATTGCTTGAGTACCAGTAGGGTGTAGATCAAGAAGAAGATAGGCACAATAAAGTGAATACCTTTAATAAAGATAGGGTAGACCTTTTTGAGTTTACTTGGATCCTCACCTTTGATACCGAGCTTTCGCGCTTCTAGGTGCACGATATAAAAAAGTGCAAAATAGCTGGTAAACGCAGGGATAAAGGCAGCCTTGACTACCTCTGTATATCCCAGTCCCAAAAACTCGGCAATGATAAAGGCAGCCGCACCCATAATAGGAGGCATAAGCTGTCCATTGACAGAAGAGGCAACCTCTACTGCACCTGCTTTGTGGGCAGGAAATCCAAGTCGCTTCATCAGTGGGATAGTAAAGGTACCCGTGGTTACCGTATTGGCAATAGAACTTCCTGAGATGATTCCCATGAGCCCTGATGCCGCAACAGAGGCTTTGGCAGGGCCACCATCATATCTTCCCAGGAGGTTGTAGGCCATACTGATGAAGTATTCACCTGCACCAGCCCGATCAAGCAGTGCACCAAAGAGGACAAAGAGAAAGACAAAGCTTGCACTCACGCCCAGCGGGACACCGAAGATACCTTCTGTGGTCAAAAACATCTGACCAATGATTTTATTGAGGCTGGCACCTTTATGCGCGATGAGATCAGGCATATATGGGCCTAGATAGTCATAGAGGAGGAAAACCACGGCAATAATAGGCAGTGCTAGACCCAGAGACCTTCTGGCCGCCTTGAGGAGGAAAAATATTCCTGCAACGCCCATGATCACATCGATATGTTCCCATGCGCCACTACGGGCATTGAGGTCATCATAGGCGTAAACGATATACAGTGCCGTCACAATGGCGGAGGGAGCGATGAGGAAGTTGTACCATGGTATAGATGTCATGGTTTTGGCGGATTTAAACATAGGGTACATGGCAAATGCCAGCGCTAAAGCGAAAGAGAGGTGAATAGATCTGACAAACACACTGTTGACAGGGTGGACAACTACATAGATTTGAAATGCAGACCAAAAGAATGCAATAACGATAATAAGTCTATGTTGCCATGTGCCTTCTTCGAGGGTGCGTTGACCCTCGAATTGTTCTATCAGCTTCTCTTCTTCTTCTGCACTGATTGCTTCTATGCTTTCTGTAGCATTATTTTCTTTCATGAGTAAGCCTTTGTGATAATATGGTTATCCTTAGAGAAGGCCTGCTTCTTTGAACGCTTTGACTGCACCTGGATGCTGTGGTACTGCAAGACCGTCAAGCAGTGATTTTTTGGTAATAGTTTTATACGCTGGGTGCAATTTTTTGAATGCGTCAAAGTTGTCAAGAATGGTTTTTGCCAGTGTGTAGACTACTTTTTCACTAATGCTGTCTTTGGTACAAAGTACTGCTTTTACACCGATACTTGGAGTGTCATGCTCTACGCCTTTGTAGAAAGTACCAGAGATGACACCTTTTGCGTAGTAAGGAAACTTGGCTACCAAATCATCAATAGGCTTACCATCAATAGGGACAAGGTTAATATCTACAGAGTTGGCTGCATCTTTGATGTTGGCAGTTGGGTGACCAAAGACACCAAAGTAACCATCAATTTTATTGTCTTTGAGCATGGTTGGACCCTCAGAAGACTTGAGCTCGTTTGCTAGTGCTAGGTCAGACAACTTAATGCCAAAGGCTTTCAGTACAATTTCAGTGGTCATTCTGGTACCTGATCCGGCAACATCAATATTGACTTTTTTACCTTTGATATCAGTAAGTTTCTTGATACCTGATTTTTGATTGACAACAAATGCCAAAAGCTCAGGATAGATGGCGATGACAGATCTGAGTCCTTTGATCGCTTTGCCTTCAAATTTACCTTCGCCGTGGAATGCCTGATAGGCAGTATCACTCTGTGCAATACCAAAGTCAAGCTCATCGGCATTGATAGTATTGACGTTGTAGACTGAACCACCAGTAGACTCTACAGAACATCGAATACCTGTTGTTTTCTTGTTTTTATTCATCATACGACAGATCGCACCACCTGTTGGATAATAGGTTCCTGTTACGCCACCTGTACCGATGGTGATGAATTGTGTTGCAAATGCTGATCCTGTAAACAGCACGGAAGCTGCTACTACTGATTTGGTAAGTTTAGTCATGTTACTCTCCTTGAGTATGATTGTTTTTTCTTATCCCCAATCCTATGATCATGAGAAACATGAACATATCATTCCGGATAACAAAAAATAATACGATGTTTCTTATTAAAATAGATTTAAAATACCACTTTTATGCAACTTTAAATGCTAGATGTATCTTTGTGAGGTATAATTGCCTTATGGAACATTTACTCAATCTTATAAATCAGCGCATGCCCGAAGAGATTACGAGGCTGGCTGCCTATCTATATACGACACCCGGGCATATCTTGATGTTTATTTTTCTGATACTGCTGATTGCTGTACTGCGTTATCTGTTTCGCGGATTGGTACGTAAATGGATAAAAATGTGGCTCTACAAAAAACGCAAAGAGCTGCTGTATCGCCTGATGTTTTATAGGCTCGAAAAGATACTCCATCCTTTTCGCCTAATCATCAGTATGCTCCTGCTGGAAAAGGCGCTAGATCTGTTTGATGCCAGTGAAGTGATGAATTTGTTCTTCTTCGCAGTATATGCAATATTGATCGCATGGTGGACTTATGAGATTGTCAAGTTTTTGCTCTACTTTTCACTCTCTCAGCGGATCGAGAAGCAGCAATCGGTGCGGCGAGAGCTCTTTAACCTTATTCTCAATATTGTCAAGATCATTTTGACGATCATTGTCATACTGGTCTTTCTCTCCAAAATGGGTGTCGATGTTACGGGACTGATCACCTCACTGGGTGTGGGAGGTATCGTGATCGGATTTAGTGCCAAGGATACACTGACCAACTTTTTTGACTCTATTCGACTGGTGGGAGAAAATGCTTTCAATCTGGGGGACTGGATTGAGACCAAAGAGATGGAGGGCTATGTGGCAGAGATCGGACTGGCAGCTACCCGTATCCGCACCTTCGACAATGCACTGGTCACCATCCCCAACTCCAAATTGGCTGCGGACTATATCAAAAACTGGTCCAAACGGGTCATAGGCAGACGGATCAAGTTTCACCTCAAGCTTACTTATACCTACGATACCCAAGAGATCGATCGGGTACTTTTCGAGATTAGAGATATGCTGGAGAAACATCCCGATATTGTTAACGACAACAAGCTCAAGTACCTTATAAAGATGCGCCAGACTCACGAACAGGGACTTTTCAATATGAAGCATACGATGGGCGTACAGAGTGCACTGATGGTCTATCTCGATCAGATTGATACCTATTCGATGGATATTCTTGTCTATGCCTATGCGATCTCAGTCAAATGGGAGGAGTGGCTCCATGTCAAAGAAGATGTGCTTAAGAAAGTGATAGAGATCATTGATGGGTCAGAGCTGGATCTGGCGATACCACAGGAGCAAATATTGCTGGAGACAAAAGTAGAACAGTAGTACTTTACCGTTTATCAAAATGCTGATAATCCTTGATACTGTGCCAGTCTCCACCCCAACGCCAGCCTTTGGTCTTAAATAATTTTACAATTTTATCATTTTTAAGGATAGTGGCTTTTGAGTGACTGTGATCTCTGTTTCTGTATTTTAGGGACGATTTATGTGAAATGCGTCCAGAGCGAGAGATGTAGGGGTTCTCTATTGGGTTGATATCGATCGCTTTGCCGTAGGAGTGATTGGACCATTTTTTTCCTCCGGTTACTGCCCTGCAGTTAAAAGCCGAGGTATTGTCTGCCTCGATAGACCGGAAGTCACTGGCACCATAGTCGCTGACCAGTCTCATGTGTTTGATGGGGTACTTGGAGGTGTAGAGCTTGCCAAAGATCTCTGTGACCTCCCTGGCGACACTCTGGTGTACGATCATCTCTCCACGATGGTCTCTGCCGTCAAAGCCTCTGTAGGTCATGGTGAGGTATCTCAGGTCAGAGAGCGGTACTGGACAGCCTCTGTGCCAGGACCCTCCCTTGAGTATGCGTGTTTTTATTTTAGGCGTAATAGGTGAGATATGCGAGCTGTATCCTGCCAATAGGAGATAAGGGGTTGCGAGTGTGAGTAGTAGCTTTTTCATACAGCATTTTATCTCAAAGTGGTTAATGGTTATAATGCGGTTTTTTAGGAGTAGATATGATCGCAGTATTTATCATCGTAGGTATCATTGTGGGGGCTATTTCGGGCTTTTTTGGTGTGGGAGGCGGTATGATACTGGTACCTTCACTGATGGCAGCCGGTGTAGATATCAAGAGTGCGATTGGTGTCTCTATCGTGCAGATGGTCTTTAGCTCTTACTATGGCTCCTATATGAATTACCGCAAGGGGCTTTTACAGCTCAATGAAGGTGTCTGGGTCGGTATCGGCGGGATCTTCGGTGGTGCAATCGGTGCGCACTTTACCGATCTTCTGCCACCTGAAATACTGAGCTATATCTTTTTGGCACTGGTGATCTTCGCACTCTTGCGCATTCTGCGATCCAAACCTCTCTTGGCAGGAGAGGAGGAGGGGAGCTTTTCTTCGGCGGTGCTTTTCGTGATCGGTCTAGGGATCGGTATTATAGCGATGATGTTGGGTGTGGGCGGCTCGGTCATGCTTACGCCGATACTGGTCGGCTTCCTTCGCTTCCCGACCAAAAAGGCCTCCACAGCCGGACTCTTCTTCGTGGTCTTCTCTTCCACAGCAGGACTGATCTACAAGCTCACGACAGGCACCTTCCATGCCGTCTCTTTGCAGACCTCGGAGATACTCAGTATCGCTTTTGCTGCGATTATCGGGGTTATTCTGGGGATTAAACTCAAAGATTTGGTAAGTGATAGCCACCACAGACGCTCTTTGATTGTGTTGTACGTAGTGATCTTGGGTCTGATGCTGAAAAAAATCTTTTTTTAGGAGATGCGCTTACTTAGTGGGTCATAGCCAGTCGCTTGTGGCAAGCTTGATTCCTGGAGCGATAAACAGAGCACCCAGACCACGATCCATCCTGATATTTTCTGTTGCTACTAAGATACCTCGTTAATTTTGATGATGATTGGTGGGGTTTATTGCAAAACTCCAAATTGCATACCAAAGGAGTATAAAAGGAAGCTATGAACTGCGCAACTTTATCGCGCATGATTATGAAGGTATCGACCTTTGTATCGCAGAAGAGGTGATCAGGGAGCGACTCCCTCTGATAGCCAAAGATGCCGACGAAGCATTGTTTTGTGATTATGATTTTTTGCATTAGAGACGCCTATTCGCCACTATGTGTTTGCTTAGTGTGGTAATAAAATCTCCAAAAAATACACCCAAATCATCCCCATGACATAATTTTGCCACTATTTATTGGTATACTTTTTGTATGAAAGTTTTTATCTTTCAAATATATACATGAAGGGATACGGATATGTTACGATTTAGGTTTCTGAAGGGCTTAATGATAAGTGTGGCTGTGGTGATGATGACAGCTTGTGGTGGTGGAGGGGACAATCCAGTATTGAACCCAGAAGTAGCCAAGATAGTAAACTGGGCAGAAAACGGGGGCACAGCACCTACCGCAGAGGATTATGCAGCAGCTGGTGTAGATCTCAATGGTCACAGTGCTAATGAGATCAATCGCTATATACAGCAGTACTATGCAGAGCATGGGAGTAGCGGAGTATTTGATTCGGATGCGGAACTTAATCGGATTGCCGAGGATCTGGGCGTGACGATAGTAGATACGGATGGCGATGGGATCTATGATGCTTTTGATCCTACACCGGGTGGGGATGCTCATGCTCCTACAGTGAGTATCAATCAGACAGGTGGTACGATATTTACTACCGAGGCAGTATCTCTGTCAGCCACGGCCAGTGATCCTGATGGTGATAGTTTGACCTATGTATGGTCACTGGATACAAAACCAGAGGGGAGTCAGTCTGAGATGCAGACACCTATGAGCCTCAATAGCTCTTTTGTGCCCGATGTAGCTGGTGAATATGTCGTGCAGTTTTATGCCTTTGATGGCACCAATTTCTCTTCCAAGAAAAGTGTAACATTTTTGGCTGTTGTTCGCGGTGAATGTGTTGATTTGGGCTGGAAGATGATAGATGAAGATACTGTTTTGGATCAACCTTGTTATCGATCAATACACATCACAGTAGAAGAGGGAGCTACCCTTACCATCAATCCTGGTACAACGATTATATTTGAAGATGATATCTATAATCAATTGGACATAAAAGGCACACTAAAGGCGATAGGCACAGAAGATAAAGTGATTACTTTTACATCGAAGGATAAAACAGATGGGGCATGGGTAGGTATTATTATCGAAAGTAATACGGAAAATGAAATAGAGCATGCGGTCATTGAGTATGCCAATGTAGGTGTTCATACTTATAGTAGAGATATGCAGCAAAAATTAAGTCTCAAAAACACCCTTATTGCCCATTGTAAAAAATATGGATTAAATGCCAAGATAGTAACAGATCTTACTATAGAAAATATGATATTTAAGAAAAATGATACTCCCCTCTGGATCAATGTCAAGAATCTTAATGGTTTTGATGACACAAATACATATGTGGATAATACACATAACCATGTCAAGATAAGTGGCAGCATAGAATCCAATCAAACATGGCATAAAGTATCTGTGCCGTATCGCGGCGGTATTGGTGTCGAATATAATGCCACATTGACGATAGAGCCGGGAGTAAAGATGGAATTTCTTGAAAATGATCATTTTGTAGTGGAGGGCTCGCTTGTTGCTGTTGGTACTGAGACGGAACCTATTGTTTTCACTACACCACAAGAGGTCATTGATAATAATGATACATGGGGAGGGCTAATCCTTAAGCAAAACACCTACTACAAAAACGCCCAAAACCATAAATTGCAACACCTAGTAGTGGAATATGCATGGAAAGCTTTGCGACTTAAAGGAAGCGAAAATACAAATATCAGTATCTTGGATACAACATTCCAACACAGTGACTCTACAGGATTTACACTAGAAGGAGATGATATAAACCTAGAGTTCAAAAGAGTAATATCTACAAAGAACGGCAGCCCTGGTGATGTACCAGCCTATATGCTATCTGTTTTGGATGATACGAGTAATTTTACAGGAAATACACAAGATCTTTTGTACGCTAGAGGTTCAATATACAGTGACCAAACTTGGAACAAGCAGACAGTTCCAGTGTTCCCTGTGGCTATTTTTGTGGACGATGATGCTACGCTTACTATCAATAAAGGGTCTACTATTGCTATCTCGTCACCTTACGGAATTACAGTTTGGAATAGAGGTAGTTTGGTGGCAATAGGAACTGCTGCGGAACCAATCACCTTTATGGGGATTGCCCCATCGTTGACTGACTATGAAGAGTCTAGATGGTATGGATTTGGTATTTCTGGCAGCATGGAAATGTCGCATGCTATCATCAAAAAAGCAGGGGGATACTATGACACGCATGAGTCAGGAACAGAAGGTGCTATTGTGGTGTACAATGGTGCTTCTGCGACCATATCAGACTCCTCTATTGTAGATAGTGGTAAGCATGCTATCTATGTAGAGTGCAATACAAACTTCAGTCAAAGCGGAAATACATTTCTTAATAGTGGAGATATAGATATAAAGTATCAGGAAAATTGTGAGTAAAAAAGATATATTTTCTTACCCATCTCTCCTTGAGGTGGGCTGACTTAAAATCCAAAATTCTTATAAAGGAGAAAGAAATGTTACGATTTATTACTGTAGCTATCACAGCCATCCTGCTACTAGGCTGTCAAAACAGCAGTACTGCTACGCCAAAGGGCACCAAGGCCTTGCCATCCAAGAGTGACAAGATTATACGAGATAGCGCTGGGCACTACCGTATCTATCAGCGACCTGACAAGAGTTTCTATGTGTACAAAGGAGGACGCATTGTCTATGACAGACTCAAGTTTATCAGTCCTGCGCCACTGCCTGGCAAAAACAATATGCAAGCACTGGACAAAGACAACAGACTACTGGAGTTTGCCCTGTATGGCGCATTTCCTGATATGCCTCTTTGTGGTGTGGGAAGCATGACATATCGGATGGACATCTCTGAGGGTGCTGGTGGGTTTGATGTGAGCATCACGCTTACAGATGGGGACATGGAGAACTATCCCAAAGCCAAGCAGCAGCTCCACAAAGTACACCATATCGCAACCATAAGCAAGAGTGGCGTAGATGATATCTACTTCGCTGACTACAAAAAGAGCGTCACATTTGAAGGCTCTCTGGATGACGACATGCTTTACTATCGACGCGGCAAACAGTATGGGTTTTATGGTAAGCTCAAGCGAGCAAGATCACGCAATATAGTGGCACTCCACTACAGCATACAGCGCCAAGGCTCAGGGCTGTATGATGCGATAAAATTTGCAGGCAAAGATGTACTACTACAGAAAAATGGACTCTGGGGCTGTCATGGCAAAACAGCTATCAAATATGCCAAACTGGCACCATTCAGAGGTGTGCTGGCTAGATTTACGCTGCCTGATGGGCGCAGCGGATATGTGACGGACAGGGGTGTGGAGTATTATGACTAAGAGGCTGTCTGCAGTGCTGTTTGCCGGCATGCCTGCCCAGTACGAAGACAAAGCCTCTCTCGCTGGCAGAGGGTACTCATGCTGCAGTAAAGCTTGAGGGCAGACAATATCGCAGAAGCGAAAAAATTAGGAAAAATATATCTACTTAATCCTATGGCTGCATAACTTTTAAGTTTCTCTATACCATCAAAAAGCATCAAAAAGTTGGATTAGAGATGCCCCAAAGACCCTTTGGACAAGTTTGCCTCTCTTTTTCTCATTTCACGCTCTTGACACATTTTTGCCACATTTTATAGATATACTACTCTTATGAGGTTTATAGCAGACCTCTAATCAGATACAAAAAGGAGTATAAAATGCAAAGATTTGGATTTGTGAAGTGGTTGGCGGTAGTGACGGTTGCCGTGATGATGACGGCTTGCGGTGGCGGAGGTGGGGCAAACCCTCAACAGGATGCGATAGACTTGATCGTAGCGTATGCAGATAGCAACGGTACGACCACGGCTCCGAGTGCGGCCACATATAGGGACGCTGGAGTGGACAACAGCGACACTATCGATGTAGTGGCACTCAATGCATATATCGCACATCTCGCAGCATCAGAAGATAGACCTGATAATGGAGATGATATAGAAGAGATCGCAGCGCATTTTGGTGTGACGCTGACAGATACGGATAGCGACGGTATCCCCGATGCACTAGATGATGACGATGATGGAGATGGCATACTCGATACGGTAGAGGGTGTGGCTGATAGTGATGGTGATGGTATCCCTGATACCCTAGAATCCAACACAGCAGATGCAGATGGCGATGGTGTGCCGGATCAGGCAGATGATGCCAATGGAAATCCAGATAACGATACCGATGGAGACGGTGTGGGCAATGCAGACGAGCTAGCCAATGGCAGTGACCCTCAGAATACTGATACCGATGGCGATGGTACGCTAGATGGAGAGGATGCTTTTCCGGCAGATGCAAATATGAGTGCACTGGTAGAGAATATGACGATGCTACCATTTTATTCGCATGACAATGGATACGAGCCATGGAAGATCGATAGCAATAGCAGTGCCAGTCTGTTCAAGGATATCCGTACGGATGGTGCCAACAGTATGCCACGCAGCATGGTCAAGCTGGGCAGCAAAGTATTTTTTGTTGCTGATGATGGCACGCATGGCTCAGAACTATGGGTCACAGATGGCAGCGAGACAAAGATGGTCAAAGATATCTATGTTGGAAAGAGTTCATCCAATCCATCCTCTATGGTTAAGGCTGGAGAGAAAGTATTTTTTGTAGCGGATGATAGAGAGCATGGTATGGAACTGTGGGTCACAAATGGTACAGAGTCAGGAACAAAACTG
>JALVVQ010000007.1 GCA_027023325.1 Campylobacteraceae bacterium
CTATAAAGATAAGGTCCAATTGCAAAAAGATAAAAATTTAGTAGCAGACCCATATTTTTATGAAAGACAAAAGCAACTACAGCAAGACATAGATGAAATTGATAGCGGCGATGCTCAAATGATAAGCAATGAAGATTTTTGGGATGATATAGATACTTTCACACAATCATTGCAAAAATGACAATCATACATAAGTCTACTTTTTCAAGGCAATTAAAGCAAATCATTGAACACATTGCACTAGATAAACCTAGTGCAAGTATGAAATTTAAAAATGAACTAAAAGAATCTATAAACCTACTTCCTAATCATCCATTTAAATATTGAAAATCAATCTATTTTGATAATGAAAATATTAGAGATATGATACATAAAAAATACACATTATCAATGAAGAGCGAGAATTTTGGGAAAACAATGAGACCTTAGAGTACTTTGACGCGTCAAAAGTAAAAATGGCTCGCTTTCCAAATTTGAAAAAAACAACCAAAAGCATCTCTATTCGCCTGCCTGTCGATATGATAGATGCGCTGAAAGTCAAAGCAAACAGTATGGATGTGCCCTATCAGTCATTGATAAAGATGCTTTTACAGGAGGGGCTTGCGAGCAAGAGAGCTTAGGCGTATCTTCTCTCCCCTGCTCGTATCAGCTTAAAATAGTGATACCCATTGATCACTGCCAACAGGGTATTGAGCAGCACCATAGGCCAAGCACTGATCAGCAAGGCATACAGTGTGATCACCGTAGCACCAAGAAAGTTGAGCAGACGCAGACGAATCATAGAAGTACCCAAAAATGAGGCGACTACCAGTGCTGTTCCCATATAGCCGAGAATCTCAATATAGTGACTGGGCATCTAGGAAGCTACCGGATCGAGAAAAGCACGACCAAAAGGCTCCGTGTACCCAATCTCCAAATGTGCCGCGATCGTCTCTGCCATATCAGCAAAGCCCTCACGCAGCCCTATATCACCTATCGCTTTGCTCCTGAGCATCCCAAACACAGGCACATGCTCCCGCGTATGGTCACTGCCCTTCCAAGTAGGATCGCAACCGTGATCTGCGGTAATCATCAGCAGATCTTCTTCTCCCAGCAGTGCCAGCACCTCCGGTAGCCTACGGTCAAAATACTCCAGCCCCTCTGCATAGCCCTGCGTATCCCTACGGTGCCCCCACTCCATGTCAAAATCTACAAAGTTGGTAAAGACAATGCTGCCCTCTGCTGCTTTTTGCATCTGCTCCAGCGTAGCATCCATCAAACCCTCCAGTTTGTAGACTGGCACCTTGCTGCTGATACCATGCCCTCCAAAGATATCATGGATCTTGCCGATACCTATCACCTCTCTGCCTTGTGCTACTGCCATCTCCAGTACGGACTCTCCGCTGGGTCGCATTGCGTAGTCATGGCGGTTTTTGGTGCGCTCAAAATGCTTGCTGTCCTCTCCGACAAAAGGTCTGGCGATCACGCGCCCTACCCCATAGCTATCGCAGACCTTTCTGGCAATCTCACAGAGTCTATAGAGCCTCTCCAGACCAAAATGCTCCTCATGGGCAGCGATCTGGAGCACCGAGTCGGCACTGGTATAGAAGATCGGCTTGCCTGTGGCGATATGTGCCTCCCCCAGTGTCTCTATCACCTCTAGGCCGCTGGCATGCCTGTCTCCCAGTATCCCCTCGATATCGCTCTGGTCGATAATCTCCTGGATCATCTCAGGCGGGAAGGTCGGATGCGTATCAGGAAAATAGACCATCTCCAGATCCATCTGCACCCCTGCCATCTCCCAGTGCCCCGAGAGCGTATCTTTGCCAGCACTCTGCTCTCTGGCTGCACCATAAAATCTGCCTTTTGCTGGTTCGGCAGACTGAAGAAGTCGTAGCTCTTTGCCCATACTTATCTCATAGGCTTTGGCCAAACCCAGAGAAGCCATCGTGGGCAGAGAGAGCGGATAGGCATCATTGATATGCCCCAGCGTGTCTGCCCCTTCATCTCCAAAAGAGGCAGCATCCTCAGCCCCACCGATACCAAAAGAGTCCATCACCAGCCAGATCACCCTACCCATCAGTAGCCTCCTTTGGTAGCAGATGCTCCTGTCACGATCGCAATACCTGCACTCACGCCTAGTCTCGTAGCCCCTACCTCAAGCATAGCCACAGCTGTCTCATAGTCACGGATACCACCTGAGGCTTTGACCTGCACCCCCTCACCCACAGAGGCTTTCATCAGTGCCACATCCTCCAGCGTCGCACCTCCTGTGGAGAATCCTGTCGAAGTCTTGACAAAGTCCACACCCACACGCGTACAGATCTCGCAGAGTGTCACGATCTCCTCTTTGCTGATCAGTGCCGTCTCAAAGATGACTTTGAGGATCTTGCCTTTGGTGGCTTCTCTGAGAGCTTGTATATCCTGCTCGACCTTGGCTATCTCTCCAGACTTGAGCCAGCCTATATTGATGACCATATCGATCTCCTCAGCACCCTCTTCGATCGCTACAGCAGCCTCATAAGCTTTGGCTTTGGTCCCCATCGCACCCAGCGGGAAACCCACCACAGAGCAGACCTTGACATCACTATCCTTGAGCTGGGAAGCAGCCAGAGGGACATGGCTCGAATTCACACATACCGAGCAGAAGTGATACTCTCTGGCCTCTGCGCAGAGTGTCTCTATCTGTGCGGCCGTAGCCTCTGCCTTCAGCAGTGTATGGTCAATGGTTTTTGATAGATGTTGCATGGGTACTCCTTTTGTTACCGTGATAATACTAGTGGGAACCTCTCATAATGTTTTTTGTCCAATGCGACAAAGGAGCACTCAACCCATGAAATGGGCGCTTGCGTCTGTGACTGCCAGAGTATTGGGCAAAAAACATCTATTTGCAGAAGTGTCTTGCTGTGATTATATCCAATTTATGAAACTTTTTTGACTATTTACGCTAAAATAGCTCCCATGAATCAAGATACGCTCAACACCCTTATCCAGACCGCCACACAAGCACACGCACACGCACACGCACCCTATAGCCATTTCCCTGTAGGTGCCGCTGTGCTGGATGAACACGGCAACATCCATCACGGCTGCAATGTTGAAAATGCCGCCTACCCCTCGGGCTCCTGTGCTGAGGAGCAAGCCATCGGAAGTATGGTAGCAAGCGGCGGCAGGAAAATCAAAGCAATCCTCATCACAGGTATCTCTGATGCGCCTATCACCCCCTGCGGCGCCTGCCGTCAGAGGATACGCGAGTTTGCGGACAGCGATACCCAGATCTATATCTGTCATGTGGAGGAGGGGATACAGCAACTCTTCACTATCGACGAACTGCTCCCCTACTCCTTTGGCCCTGATAACCTAGAAGGAGTGTAAGATGTTTATCCCACAAGAGTTTATTCGTAAAAAAAGAGACAACAAACCACTCTCTAAAGAGGAGATAGAAGCATTCATCCAAGGAGTCACCGATGGCTCTGTCGCCAATGAGCATATCTCTGCCTTTGCCATGGCGGTCTTTTTCAACGGCATGAGCCTAGAGGAGAAGACCACCCTCACGCTGGCAATGAAAAACTCTGGTGATACCCTCACCTGGGAAGACATCGATGGGCCTATCGTGGACAAACACTCTACGGGCGGTGTGGGTGATGTGGTCTCTTTGATGCTAGGTCCCATGCTGGCAGCCTGTGGTGCCTATGTACCTATGATCTCGGGTCGCGGGCTGGGACATACAGGCGGCACACTGGACAAATTTGAGTCGATCCCTGGCTACAATGTCCTGCCTGACAACGCACGCTTCAAACAGGTAGTCAAAGAGTGTGGCGTAGCGATCATCGGGCAGACTGCCTCGCTGGCTCCGGCAGACAAGCGCATCTACTCTATCCGCGATGTCACTGCCACCGTCGAGAGTGTCCCGATGATCTCCGCCTCCATCCTCTCCAAAAAGCTGGCAGAAGGGCTCGATACCCTCATTATGGATGTCAAGGTCGGCAGTGGTGCCTTCATGCCCACCTATGCTCTCTCCAAAGAGCTGGCAGCCTCCATCGTAGAGATCGCCAACCATGCCGGAGTCAAGACCAAAGCCGTACTCACAGACATGAACCAGTCTCTGGCGTACAATGCTGGCAATGGGCTTGAGGTGCGTGAGGCCGTAGAGTATCTGATGCACAGTCGCAAAAACCCACGCCTGCATGCTGTGAACATGGCACTATGCATCCCCGCACTGACAGAGACCGGACTGGCAAAGGATGAGGCTGATGCTACCCAAAAGCTAGAAAATGCACTCTCCAGCGGCAAAGCATTGGAGGTCTTCGGGCGCATGGTCACGATGCTGGGAGGACCCGCTGATTTCTGCGAACGCTACGACCACTACCTCCCAAAAGCCCCCATCATCCAACCCATCTATGCACCTGAGACGGGGATCATCGAATCGATGGATACCATCGCCATAGGTATGAGTGTCGTAGGGCTGGGAGGCGGACGCATCCGCCCCAGTGACACTGTCGATCACAGTGTAGGTCTAGAGAACATCATCGACCTAGGCACGACGGTAGATACCAAGACTCCACTCTGTACCATCCACGCCAAAGACCAAGCCAGCTGGGAAGAAGCCAAACGCAGAGTACTTGCAGCGATCACGATAGGAGAGAAAATGCCAGAGATCAAAGAGGTCTATAAGGTGATAGGTTGACACCTAACCTCACTCGCACGGATACCGACTCCCCGATCGTACAAGTTCACTGAATGGCACGATCTGATAGCCCTTGGCATAGATACCATCAATCAGCCGCCCCAGATCACGCAGTGAGACACTCTGATCGTGCATCAGCAGGACAGACCCAGGAGAGAGTGAGCGAAGCACAGATCGGCGAAACCTTGCACCTCTCCTACCATTCCAATCCTGTGTATCCAGTGACCAAAGCACCCCATACAGATTACGCGCATTCAACGCATTGAGCAGCGTACGGCTCACCATACCATACGGAGGGCGAAAATAGGTAGGCTCCATCCCATAACGCCGCATATGCTTCAACGCGCGATCCAGCTCTCTACGGGTTTTTTTACGGGAGGCTCTACGGTAATTGATATGGTGATAGCTATGCAACCCTACCGTAAACAGCGGGTCATTGTAGAGATGTGCATTGTGACGATTGATCTGAGGAGCCAA
>JALVVQ010000008.1 GCA_027023325.1 Campylobacteraceae bacterium
AAAATATAAAGTTTCACAAATTGTAGTCTCTGACCGATTTTTGGACGGGAAAATTGTAGAAGTAGCCAATCGAGACCCGCGGGCATCTAAAATCAAGGGCAGGCTCAAAAGGTTTAGGGCCGTTAATGAAACGATGCGCATCAATAATGAGAAGCGCATCCACAGACTGGCACACAAGCTGACACCCCCTGTGCTCAAACACTGGAAGGTGCAGCGTTTCTATCCTCTCAAGAGTGCAAAGCTTGTGGCGGATTTTGGGGATGAAAGGCATTATTTCTACAAGGATAAGAGCAGAGAAATATCCAGATCCTATCATGTCGGTTATGATTTTGCCAGCACAAGACATGCGCCGATTGTCAGTTCAAATGCAGGGACGGTGGTCTATGCCTCTCGCAATGGCATCTATGGCAATATGCCAATGATTGATCATGGTTTTGGGCTCTATACCCTATACGGTCACTGTTCTAAAATACTGGTCGAAGAGGGAGAAGAGGTAGCAGCAGGCCAGACGATTGCCAGAACCGGTACAACGGGATTGGCACTGGGTGACCATCTGCACTTTGGTGTACTTATCCAGGGTGTTGAGGTGTGGCCCATGGACTGGATGAAGGGAAATTGGATCAAAAAGAATATTGACAAGGTATTTCAAAAAGCAGATAAAATGATAGGGCAATAGCGCATGCTGCAAAGAACCATTGCCAAAGCGGTAGAGGCAACAGGAATCGGTATACATAAAGGCAGACCCATCAGAATGATGCTGGAGCCAACTGGTGTAGACAAAGGTATCTCCTTTTATCATGCCAAAAAAGAGATAGAGATACCACTTTCGGTAGGCAATGTAGTGAATACTGCTATGGCAACAGTCATTGGTAGATCGCAGGCGTATATCTCTACCATAGAGCATTTTCTCTCAGTACTGTACGCGTATGGTATTGACAATATCCGTATCTCTGTGGATGGAGATGAGATACCGGTGATGGATGGTAGTGCGATCTCTTTTTGTCTACTTTTAGATGAAGCGGGTGTGCGTATGCAGCAGCAACCCAAAAGAGTTTTGAAGATAAAAAAAACTGTTGAGGTGCATGATGGTAAAAAGTTTGCTAGACTTGAACCTTCAGTGGAGAGTAGTTTTCAGTTTCGTATTGCATTCCCTCATCCTGTGATTCAAGAGCAGTCCCATCTGTATCATTTTGGGAAAAGAAGTTTTGTTGAAGAGATTGCACGAGCGCGCACATTTGGATTTGCCAAAGATATACAGAGTCTGCAAAGTAGAAATCTTGCACTGGGAGCAAGCTTGCAAAATGCTATAGGGCTGGACAGCAGAAGGGTACTCAACAAAGAAGGGCTGCGTTTTGAAAATGAGTTTGCTCGCCATAAGATTTTGGATGCTATGGGGGATATGATGGTAACAGGATACCATATTGTAGGGAAATATGTTGCGTTTGCCAGTAGCCATCAACTTAATCATGCATTGACAAAAGAGATATTTTCTCAGTCTGGTAACTATGAAATTATGCCGATTCATGCATTGGAGGACGCTTGCTATGAATCCCATTTCGCCTAAGTATACGATACTTCTCAACACCATTGCTGTGCCTTTGCAATTGGGTCTCTACAAGGAGGGCGCAAAAATTTCTGCATTAAGCCTAGAAGGACAGACCTCTGAAGTACTGCTGCAGGCGGTAGAAAAGTGGCTGGATAGCTACGCGATAGAGAAGTGTATTTATGTGAATGGACCGGGAAGTTATATGGCCATCAAGCTTACCTATCTTATGCTTCGTACCCTAGAAATGGTCAAAGACATTCCCTTTTTTGGTATCAGTGCTTTTGGGCTCAATGGCGGCAAACCAGTCAAAGCGATGGGCAATCTCTATTTCACCAAGGAAAAAGAGACTATAATGACGAAAAAGTTTGACGAAAAAGTCAAGCAGGAGTTTTGGCTGCCCGATGATTTGAGTGCACTCTCCTTCGAAGAAGAGAATATGCCACACTATATACTTCCTGCTGTGTAAAGGTTTGATGTGCAAATAACAGTTCCCGCAACAAGTGCCAACCTCGGTCCAGGTTTTGACACCTTGGGTCTGGCATTGGATCTTAGAAATGAGATTATTATCAAGCCCTCTCGATTTTTGAGTATCTCTACCCAGGGTGAAGGAGCAGAGAGCCCGAAGATTAGGAAAAATAGTCTTTTCCTCAGTGTTTTCAATAAGCACTATAGAAAATTGAGTGGCAAGCACAATACCTTCCGTTTTGAGTTTGTCAATAGAATTCCTATCTCACGAGGGATGGGAAGCTCTTCGGCAGTGATCGTAGCAGCCATTACTGCCGCCTATGCGGCCTCTCAGACAAAGTACAATAAAAGAACCATTTTGAATCTTGCCTTGAGACATGAGCCACATCCTGACAACATTACCCCTTGTGTGATGGGTGGCTTCAATGTGGCTTGTGTCGAGGGAAACCGTGTTTTTAGTAAAAAACGCCGTATGCCGGCATATCTCCGTGCGGTAATGGTCGTACCGAACAAGACAATTTCTACTTCGAGATCCAGGCATGTGCTACCCAAAAGCTATCCCAAAGAGGAGCTGGTCTATTCGCTTTCTAGGGCAGCTTATATGACGGCACTGTTCATGAGTGAGTCTTGGGATCAGCTGCGTATCGCATCTAAAGACAAGATTCATCAGGATAGGCGTATGCGGATGATGCCAGAACTTATAGAAGTACAGAAAACAGCTTTGGAAAATGGTGCCCTGATGAGTACGCTTTCTGGCAGCGGTTCTACATTTTTCTCTCTTAGTTATGAGGATGATGCTGATGCGCTAGCAGAGGTACTTCAAAAGAAGTTCCCCCATTTTAGGGTAATAATAAAAAGCCTGGATAATCATGGAGTCATACTAAAAGGCTAGGAGGATACCCCCTCTTAAACTCTTTTAGGTATAATACCGATGAAAAAAAACAATCCTATACGCATGTGTATCACTTGCCGAAAAAGAGAATCCCAGAAAACATTGATGAGACTACAGTTGGTCGATAACAGTATTGTTGCATATCAAGGTTTTGGACGAAGCATCTATCTTTGCAGAGCGTGCAGTCTGAGTGAGAAGAAAGTGAACGGCATAGCAAAGCGTTTTAGGATAGAGCGCAGTGTGTTATCTACGATTTTGAAGGAGTTAGAAAAGAATGGATAAAGTTAAAATCCAGGAGATTGCGGCTGAAGCCGGAGTGTCCAACAACGATATGCTGGAAAAAGCAAAAAAATTAGGCTTAGATGTCAAAGTTGCAGCAAGCTCTATTAGCTTAGACCAGGCTGCGGCACTCATGGATTATGCCATGACAGGCGCAATACCTGCTGGATTTGGAGAGACCAAAAAGGAAGCGAAAAAAGAGAGTAAAAAAGCACCTCAAAAAGAAGTAGCGACTATAGAGATCTCTCAAGAGACTCCTGAGCAACAGGAGACCGCCAAAGAGAATGTAGTGGAAACTGAGGCGCCCAAAGAAACGAAAGCAGCTAAAGAAACGAAAGCGGCTAAAAAAACAGAAGTGTCTGAAGAGGCTGAGGTTTCCGGAGAGGCAGCACCGAGCGTAAAGGCAGCAGCAGAGAAAGCGCCTCTCAAGAAGGAGAATGCGGTAGAAACTGCTTCTGTTGAGGTGAAAGAGTCTACAGAGGATGCTACCAAGTCTACAGCAAGACCAAGGCGGACATTGGGAAGACGGGGAATCACCATCGTAAAAAAGGCAAGGCCTGCGCCAGTCAAAGCAAGCAGAAGTATTTCACTTTCAGGTTCCGGAGGGGGTCAGCCGACACCACCCAAAAAGAAAAAACCTAAAAGAGTAGCTGAAGCCAAAGAGACAGGTTCCAAAATGGAAATTCTAGGAGATCGAAGCCTTGGCGGATCCGTAGAACTCTATGAAGAGGAAGAGGTGGTATTGTTGGACTTCTCTGACAAAAATATCTACGAAGAGATGAAGCGCCAAGAAGAGAAGCGAAGAGCGGAAGCAAAGAAAAGAGCTGCACAAGGTATCGGACAAAATAGACAGCAGTTTAGACCGCAAGGTAAGCGTTCTATCAGGCGCGGTGGGAAAAAGAAAAAATATATCAGAACAGAGTCTGAAGAAAAGGTCAGTGTGATAAGTATTCCAGAAGATGTAAGAGTCTATGAGTTTGCCGAAAAAGTAGGTAAGAATGTTGGTGAAGTGGTAAAGGTACTCTTTACACTGGGCACTATGGTGACGAAAAATGACTTCCTTGACAAAGACTCTATTGAGATACTCGCCGAAGAGTTCGAAGTGGAAGTCAGGACAATCAATCCACTGGATGCTTTGGATTATGTGGATGTCTATGACGCATCAGATGATGTCAATTCTGAGACCAGGGCACCAGTGGTGACGATCATGGGACATGTGGATCATGGTAAAACTTCATTGCTGGATAAAATCCGAACCACCAAGGTCGCAGATAAAGAAGCGGGCGGTATCACGCAGCATGTCGGTGCATACCAGGTAGAAAAGAACGGTCAGAAGATTACCTTTATTGATACTCCAGGTCACTCGGCCTTTACTGAGATGAGAGCCAGGGGTGCACAGGCGACAGATATTGCTATTGTTGTGGTCGCCGCAGATGATGGGGTCATGCCTCAGACCAAAGAGTCAATCTCTCATGCCAAAGCAGCGGGTGTCCCGATCATTATTGCCATCAACAAGATGGACAAAGAGGCTGCCAATCCGGACAATGTGAAGTCACAACTTGCCGAGATAGATGTTCTTTCGATAGACTGGGGCGGAGAGTATGAATTCATACCAGTTTCTGCTCATTCAGGGCTGGGTATTGATGATCTGCTTGAGACGATTTTGGTACAGGCTGAAGTGATGGAGCTGACAGCAGATGCCAGCAGAAATGCCAAAGCAGTGATTGTAGAAAGTTCGCTGGAGAAAGGTTTTGGTTCTGTAGCCAATGTCATCATTAAAAATGGTACACTGCATGTCGGTGATACAGTAATCGCAGGTACGACTTTTGGTCGTATCAAGAATCTTATCTTGGATGATGGCAGCAGGGTGAAGTCGATAGGACCAAGTACGCCTGCTGCGGTAGTCGGGTTGCAAGAAGTGCCTAAAGCCGGAGAAGTCCTGATCGTAATGGATAGTGA
>JALVVQ010000009.1 GCA_027023325.1 Campylobacteraceae bacterium
CGATCACATCATGGCGGTCGTGCTGGAAGAAGTCGCTCAATGCCCTATGTGGCTTGCGTCGCTGTCTGGGGAAGCTAAAGGCATAGCTTGCCCTGCCCTGCACCTCCGAGAAAGGCTCTCGGTTGGCATTGGCATCGACATTCCATCCCTCACTCTCATCAAAGAGCAAAATCTCCTGATCGTTACTTCTGACAGGATAATACCCATAGAGAATCGTCGGATCAAAGAGACCCTTGTCCAAAAACTCTCTTTTGAGCCGTTCGTAGGCAGGATAGACCTTCTCTTCTAGGAGTTTTTCATACGCTGCTTTCTCCATCTTGCCTTTTTTATAGCCCCAGTGCATCTTGATAACAGACTTCTGGTTGACCCAGTCAAAGACCATCTCCAGATCCAACTGCTCTTTCCGAAGTACCCTGCGACCCCAGAATGGTGGTGTGGGGATGGTTACTTCACCTTCAGGCATCTTGATCTTCTCAAAGGGAGGAATAACTACTTCTTTGGTCTCTTTAGCTACGCGCTCTTTCATGTCACCAGCCAAACGGGTATCGAGTGGCTGGCTCGGATCTTCATTGTGCTTCTCGATCCTACCCATCGCGATCACCCCATCAAAAGCATCCCGACAGTAAAAGATTGGCCCATCATAGATCGTACGACAGAAATCATCGACAAAGTCACGGGTCAGTGCCGCACCGCCCAGTAGTACAGGTGTCGTGATCCCCTGCTTTGCCATCTCCTCGAGGTTGTCACGCATCACGGCTGTGGATTTGACCAGCAGACCACTCATGCCGATCGCCTGGATACTTTGGTTTCCTGCCACTTCCAGATACTGCTCCAGGTCACATTTGATCCCGATATTGACCACTTTGAAGCCATTGTTACTCAAAATGATATCGACGAGGTTTTTTCCTACATCGTGCACATCACCCCTGACGGTGCCGATGACCAGTGTGGTGTCAGTCTCCTTCTCCTGCTTGGTGAGATGCGGGTTGAGATAGTCCACGGTCGTCTTCATCGTCTCAGCAGACTGCAGGACAAAAGGCAGCTGCATCTGCCCAGAGCCAAAGAGTTCACCCACCACTTTCATCGCATCGATCAGAATCTCATTGACGATCTTGTCGGGATGTATCTCATGGCGTGCCTCTTCGACCAGTGGGATCATACGCTCCTTGTCTCCATCCATGAGAAGCTTTTTAATCTTCTCTTCATTGGAGAGTGCTTCATAGGCCTCATCTGCGCCCTCATCCTCTATCTTCACATCGGAGAAATGTTCTATAAACTTAAAGAGTGACTGATCATCAGGGTGAAAAAGCAGCTCCTCGCAAATCTCGCGGTCTGCATCGCTCATCTTGGAGAGGGGAACGATATGCTTGACATTGATGATCACTGTTGTCAGCCCTGCTTTGAGACAGTGGTGCAAAAAGACTGAGTTGAGGAAGCGTCTTGCATGGATATCCAGCCCAAAGGAGATGTTGGAGAGTCCCAAAGTCGATCCTACTTCAGGATGTCGGATATGGAGTTCTCTAATCGCTTCAAGCGTGTGGATCGCAGCATCACGATACTCTTCATCTCCCGAACCCACGGTAAATGTCAGCATATCAAAGACAAGATTTCTCGGGTCTATCCCATGTCCATTGACAGCCATATCATACATACGCTCTGCCTGGGCTACTTTCTCCTCTTTGGTCTTTGCCATACCTACCTCATCAATGGTCAGGCAGACCAGTGCTGTGCCGTACTTCTTGGCAAGTTTACAGATAGCATGAAACTTCTCTTCGCCATCTTCGAGGTTGACAGAGTTAATGATCGGCTTGCCTCCAATACACTTCAGCCCTTCCTCCATCGTATGTACCCGTGTGGCATCAGGCATGAGTGGGAGGGGAATCTTCTGATTGTATAACTCCATGATCGCCTTCATGTCTTTGGCGCCATCACGCCCAGCAAACTCCACATTAACATCCAGACAGTGTGCCCCATCACGCACTTGCGCCTGTCCTACGGTCAGTGTTCCCTCATAATCAGAAGCGATAATGAGCTCTCTAAAAGCTTTAGAGCCTGTAGAATTGGAACGCTCTCCGATCAGCAGGGGTGCAGGCTCCTGAAAGAGTGCCGTGGTATTGAAAAGCGACGCGATGCTGGGCTCGATATGACCTGTAGGCTTTTTGGGTTTGATCTTGCCTACTGCTTTTTGCAGTGCATGAATATGCTGAGGCGTAGTACCACAGCATCCTCCCAAAAAGCTCACCCCGTCAAATGCAGTAAACTCCAGCTGCTTGGCAGTAAACTCCTCAGGCCCCATGGGATAGTAGGTGTAGCCACCCTTATTTTGAGGAAGACCAGCATTGGCATGCATAGAGAGTGGGATAGCACAAAGCTCCGAGAGTACCTTGAGGTGCTTCTTGGCTTGATCGGGGCCGGTACCGCAGTTGAGCCCCAAAGAGAGGAGATTGAAAGGCTCCAAGATCGTCACGATCGTCGTCGCATCTGTACCAATCAGCATGCTGCCACTAAGCTCTATCGTGACAGAGACCATGATCGGCACTTCTACCTGACGCTCCGCAGAAGCAGCCTCGCATCCATGCAATGCTGCCTTGATCTGCAGAGGGTCTTGACAGGTCTCCAGCATAAACACATCACACCCACCATCAATCAATCCCAGTGCCGTCTCCTTGTATCCGGAAAACATCTCATCGTAGTGGATATGTCCCAGTGAGGGCAGCTTCGTACCCGGCCCGATAGAGCCCAGCACAAATCTGGGTTTTTCAGTTGTGGCGAATGACTCACAGACTTCCTTGACAATCTGAGCACCTTTTTTGGAGAGCTCATAGCAGCGCTCTCCCATACCATATTCATCCAGTACCCATGGCATAGTACCGAAGGTATTGGTCTTGATCAGATCAGCGCCTGCGGTCGCATAGGCATGGTGTATCGAGCGCATCAGCTCCGGTGCAGTGGCATTGAGAAGCTCGTTGCAGCCCTCCTGCTCTGCTCCTGCCTCATCCAGCCAGGCGGCATCGGAAATCTCTAGATTCTGTATCTGTGTGCCTGTCGCACCATCGATGACCAGTATCCGCTCTTCCAGCAAGGCCTCTATCGTTTCTCGTATGGACAATTCTGTTCCTTATTTTTTCTTAATAAGACGCAGCAGTGCTGCCTGCATCTTGAGCCAGAGCTTCTGCTCTATGGCAGGGAAACCGCCATAGACTTTGCCTCCAGGCAGTGATTTGGTCACACCGGCCCTCGAAGCGATTACTGCACCCTCGCCAATACGCAGATGGCCTGTGGCACCGCTCTGCCCACCCATTGTTACACCATCCTCCAAGACAGTCGAACCTGCCAGGGCTGTCTGGCAGACCAGCAGACAATCCTCACCCAACTCACAGTTGTGTGCCACTTGCACAAGATTATCTATCTTGGTACCTGATCCAATCACAGTAGCACCAAAAGTGGCTCTATCTACCGTGCTATTGGCACCAATCTCCACATTGTCACCGATCTCCACATAACCATTTTGATAGATTTTTATGTGCTTGCCTTCCTTGGTATGCGCAAACCCATAGCCATCACTCCCTACCACTGCACCAGCATGAATGATACAGTCTTCACCAATATGTGTGCCATGGTAGAGTGTAACATTGGGGTAAATATGTGTATTGGAACCAATCGTGACATTGTCACCCACATACACCCCAGCCATAATGGTCACATTGTCACCTAGCACAACATCTCTCCCAAACACAGCTTGTGGGTCAATGTCACAATGGGAGCCTTCATCAATACCTCCTGCACGAGTATCAACCTTGTAGGCAAAAAACTTTGAAGCAAGGGCAAGCTTCAAGTAGACTTCATCCGTAACAAGTGCGATAGTCGTAGAAGGCAATAACTCCGCATGCTCCTTGTCAATAAAAACAGCTGCAGCTTTTGTTTGAGGAAGCGCTGAAGCATACTTGACATCTGCAAAAAAAGAGAGTTGTGACGCAGTAGCCTCTTTGAGTGTGTGAATACCCTCTATTTCAATGTCAATTCCATTAAAATCTATAGTGAGTTTTTTTGTGATTTCGGAGAGTTTGTGGGTCATATAATTCCTTATAAATGGGTACCCACAAGGGGGCACCCAAAAATATATTACCGTTCGATAGCAACCACACCACCACGCACAATCTCCAGCGGGCTGTAGCGCTTGGCTGCCTCGACAAAGTGCTTGACACGCGCTGGCTCATCTGTCACCATACCAATCACCATGTTCTCGCCTACATTGACAATGCCACCATTGTACGCTTCACAGAGTACCTGGATATCACTCAGGCTCTGCTCGATCGGAAACTTGATCAGTACCATCTCTTTCTCTACCATCTCTTCATGCTCAATGACCTTGAAGGTAGGGATCAGCTTGTGTAGTTGCTTGGTAATCTGCTCTATGACCCGCTTGTTGCCTTTGGTGACGATTGTAATATGCGACATGTCTGTATCAGGCATTGGCGCTACCGTCAGAGACTCAATATTGTATCCTCTGGAGGCAAACAGTCCGGAGACCCTGGCAAGCACCTGTGCTTCGTTCAAGACCACAACAGAGATGACTCTTCTTACTGCTTCCATTACTTCTCCTCCTTGTGTTCTAACAACATATTATAAAGCGCTCCACCAGAAGGCACCATGGGCAAGACATTTTCCAGTCTCGCCACAGCCACATTGACAAAGGCTACTTTGTCCTGTGCAATGGCATCTTTGATCGCCACATCAAACTCCTCTTTAGTAGTCACATCATAGCCGATACCGCCACAGGCTTCTGCGAGCATCTTCCAGTTGGGCTGATAGCTCAGATCCGTCTCAGAGTAACGCTTATCATAGAAAAAGGTCTGCCATTGTCGTACCATCCCCAAGAAATGGTTATTCAGGATTACATTAATGACAGGAATACTGTTCTCTGCTGCCGTGACCAACTCCTGGACATTCATGAGAATTGAACCATCTCCTGTGATATTGATCACTGTCTTCTCGGGCACTGCTTTCTTGGCACCCAATGCTGCGGGAAAACCAAAGCCCATCGTACCCAATCCTCCGGAATTGATCCACTGATTGGGTCTATCAAAGGGATAAAACTGTGCTGCCCACATCTGATGCTGAC
>JALVVQ010000010.1 GCA_027023325.1 Campylobacteraceae bacterium
CAAAAATGGATGAGAAAACACTCCAGGAAGAGGGCTACTACTCCGTATTTGGTATGGCAGGTGCCAGGACTGAGATCCCAGGCTGTTCACTCTGTATGGGTAACCAGGCTTCTGTAGATCAGGGTGCGTATGTATTCTCCACCTCTACACGAAACTTCGACAACAGACTGGGCAAAGACTCTCAAGTCTACCTAGGCTCAGCAGAGCTCGCAGCAGTAGTCGCTCTCAAAGGCAAGCTACCCACTGCCGCAGAGTACATGGAGCTTGTGCCTTCCAAGATCAAGCCAGAGATGTTTGACGATGTCTACAGATATCTCAACTTCAGCAAAGTCTCACAGGACGAACTCTCCGCGATGGTGGAGTAGCAGATCCATATACTTCTCTCTTCTCTTGCTCCTGTTATCCCAAATGGGAGCGTATATGAGAAACAGATGGAGCTAAAATAAAAATTCTCATATGCATTCCTGCCGAAGGATGGATATGGCGAGGATAAAATACACTCCGATTTAAAATTGATCAGTTATCAGTGATTTTTTTGAATATTGCAGAAAAATTCTTAATTAATCTTATGATTATCTTGCGCCTAAATTAGATACATACGAACAATAGAGTAGTTTATAATTAAACCCGAAATAATGTTGAAAAGAATAAGAGGCGTTGTAGTGGCGGACAAGGAGGGATTCGAACCCTCGGTACCCGTGAGGATACACGCCCTTAGCAGGGGCGCGGATTCAGCCAGCTCTCCCACTTGTCCAAGTTGTTTTGTGAGTGGCATTATAGAGGATTTAACTTAAAATATCGTTGAATTTTTTATGAATGTGAAGAGAAAAAGAAAAATTGGCTACAATGCGATACTTATTTGTAAAAGGCTCAAGATGTTTAAAAAATTTGCCCCATTGTTTATCTTGGCAATGTTTCTGGTCGGTACCTACTTTATGATACAAGGAATGAACAAAGCGACTGCCTTGGCACATCCTGAAAAAACAGAAAAGAAGTAGTTTTAAAGCAAGGGGAGTATCTGTGCGACTTTCTTTGCTGGATCGGGGTCTTGGTAGATAGGACGGCCGATCACAGGGAAGTCCACCATCTCAGCCTTTGCGCGCTCCAGCGTAGCGATACGCTGTTGATCACCTGCATCCTCACCAAAAGGTCTGATCCCTGGGCAGAGTGTAAGAAAATCCTCAGAAGTCACCTCCTTGATCGCACGGCTTTCAAAGGTCGAGCAGACTACCCCGTCCAGTCCATTCTCATAACTCATTTTAGCAAACTGGGCTGCTTTTTCATCAATACTCTTCCCATAGATCGCAGAAAATCCCTCTTCATCAAAAGAGGTCAAGGCCGTCACAGCCAGTACCAGCGGTCGTTGTTTCTGTTTATCTAGACGCGCCATGACAGTACGCATGGCGATCTCTCCAGCAGAGGCGTGGATATTGAACATATCTACATCGATGGCGGCGATCTCCTCTGCGGCATCTGCCATGGTATTGGGGATATCGTAGAGCTTGAGGTCGAGAAAGATCCTGAAGTGGGGGTTGATCGCTTTAATCGCTTCAATAAAGGGTCTGCCGTCACGGATATAGCTACGGAAGCCCACTTTCATCCAAAGATCATCATAGGTAGCGAGCTTGGTAGCGAGGGAGAGATTCTCATCAGCCGTTGGTAAGTCAAGTGCGACAGAGAGTTGCATGGATGCCCCTTAGTTAAATTTGCTATAATTCTACCAAAATTATATACAAGGACTAAAGATGTTTGGAAAAAATCTCAAAGAATACAATCTCAGTGAAGCAGAGCTTGACAAGTTGCAATACGCAATCGTCGACACAAGCAAAGGCAAGATTATCCTCAAGATGTACCCCAAAGACGCGCCTATCGCCGTAGCCAATATGGCAGAGCTTGCCAACAGCGGTTTTTATGATGGACTCAAGTTTCACCGGGTGATTCCAGGGTTTATGGCGCAGGGCGGCTGCCCTCACTCCAAGGATAATCCAGCCATGGCAGGCACAGGTGGTCCAGGTTGGAATATCAAGTGTGAGACTGACAATGGTATCAACCACCGTAGAGGGGTCTTCTCTATGGCACATGCAGGCAAGGACACTGGCGGTAGCCAGTTTTTCATCACCTTTGTAGATACCCCTCACCTTGATGGCGTACATACAGTCTTTGGTGGGATCGAAGAGGATGATATCGAGAGCTTCAAGGTGCTTGATACCATTGAGCAGAATGACGATATCAACTCTATCAGGATCGTAGAGTCACGCTAGCCCTTGCAAGACGGTAGGTGCAACATGGCCGCCTACCGAAACTTTATATCTTTCTCCAGCCTATCAAATCCACTATTTACATCACCCTCTGTCGGTTTGCTGGTCAGATCGATATAATAACTATATTGTAGTGCCATCCCTCTGCGGAGCTCCATCTTGAGATAGCTGCTGGGGAATGTGCCGAGCGTTTTTTGTGCTGCGTTATAACTGCTGTTGCAGACGATACCGCTTTTATAGCTTACCTCCAGTGTCAGGTCGCAGTTGTTATCAAAACGATAGCGTTCCATGAGTGTTTTGGCGATAGTAGAATCTTCTGGAGAAACGCGAAGCTTCATGCAGGCGACAGGTGTTTTTGTAATTTTCTTATGGTAGATGTTGACCATGGCTTTATCATCGCAGGCAGTGAGCAGAAGAAGGGCGATAAGGGTAAGTGAGATGTATTTCATCTTATAGTTCCAGATTATGATATTCTTTTGGCGACATTATAGCTTCTTGGGCTTAGTGGGGAATTATGTCTGCACCGATACCTATTGTTGGAGATGCCCTTAACACGACTTTAACCACCATTTGTGTAAAATAACGCAACTATACACAAGGATACTTTCCCATGTCAAAACCACTCGAAAATATCGAAGAATTACTCAAATCGCATAAGCTCAGTGATGAAGATTATACCCATATCAAGGAGATACTCAAGCGTGAGCCAAACCTCGTTGAGCTGGGGATCTTCTCTGCGATGTGGTCGGAGCACTGCTCCTATAAATCCAGTACCAAATACTTACGGGGCTTTCCTACCAAAGCCCCATGGGTGATCCAGGGGCCTGGGGAGAATGCAGGGGTCATCGATATCGGTGGTGGCTATGCGGCCGTGTTCAAGATGGAAAGTCATAACCATCCTAGCTTTATCGAGCCTTTTCAGGGCGCAGCAACAGGTGTCGGTGGGATCTTACGCGATGTCTTTACGATGGGAGCTAGACCAATCGCCAACCTCAATGCCCTGCGGTTCGGATCGGTCAACGGAGACAGCAGTGTCAATAAGTATCAGCGACACCTCGTGCGCGGTGTGGTCGACGGGATTGGAAGCTACGGTAACTGCATGGGTGTACCGACCATCGGTGGTGAAGTGAGCTTCGATGAGAGTTATAATGGCAACATCCTTGTCAATGCTTTTGCGCTGGGTCTGGTCAAGACGGACGAGATCTTCCTCGGTATTGCAGAGGGGATTGGCAACTCTGTGATGTATGTCGGCTCCAAGACGGGGCGTGACGGACTGGGTGGTGCGGTGATGAGTAGCGACAGCTTCACTGAAGAGAGCAAATCACTTAGACCTACTGTACAGGTAGGTGACCCCTTTACTGAGAAGCTGCTACTCGAAGCCTGTCTGGAGCTGTTTAAGACCAAAAAAGAGATCGTTGTCGGTATCCAAGATATGGGTGCAGCAGGGTTGACAAGCTCCGCCTTTGAGATGGCGGGCAAGAGTGGTGCCGGTATGGTGATGCATCTGGACAAAGTACCTGCCAGAGAAGAGGGGATGACCCCGTATGACTTCATGCTCTCTGAGTCTCAGGAGCGGATGCTGGTCTGTGTCAAAAAGGGTAGAGAGCAGGAGGTCGTAGATATCTTTGAAAAATGGGATCTGGATGTCGCCATCATCGGAGAGGTGACCGATACGGGTCGCATGGAGCTCTATTGGCATGGAGATCTGGCCTGTGATATGCCGATCGCTCCAGTGAGCGAAGAGGCACCGGTGCTTGATCGACCGACCAGTAGACCTGTCTATCTCAATAAGGTCAATGCAGTCACCGTGGAGGACTATCCTGCGGTAGCAGATCAGGAAGCCTATGAGAAGCTGTTGACCTCACTGGAGATCGTGGATAAGGCATGGGTGTATAACCAGTATGACTCTATGGTGCAGACCAACACAGTCAAGCATCCGGGAAGCCTAGATGCTTCGGTAATACGAATCAAAGAGACCGGCAAGGCATTGGCGATGAGTGCAGACTGTAACCCTCGCTACTGTTATATCGACCCACGCAGAGGTGCAGCACTGGCAGTGATCGAAAGTGGACGCAATGTTGCGATGAGTGGTGCCGTGCCCAAGGCGATCACGGACTGTCTGAACTTTGGAAACCCTGAAAACCCTGAAGTGATGTGGCAGTTTGCAGAAGCCTGTGCGGGGATTAAGGAAGCCTGCGCAGAGCTCTCTACACCCGTAGTCAGTGGTAACGTCTCTCTCTACAATGAGACCAACGGGGTGAGTGTCTTCCCCACACCAGCCATCGCAATGGTAGGTGTCAATGAGGATGAAAACAGCGTGCTTCCGAGTTGCTTCCAGGAGGAGGGCAGCTATGTGGTACTTTTGGGTCGGACAGTCGGTGCATTTGGCGGCTCACTCTATATCAAAAAACTCTATGGTGAGACAATAGGATCACTGGAAGAGATAGACTATAAAGCTGAGCTAAACCTTTGGAAGCTGGTTATTGATGCCAATATCAAAGGGCTGCTCAATGCTGCCAAAGATGTCAATCTGGGTGGTATCGCAATCGCACTGAGTAAGATGGCAGCCAGATCGGACTTGGGTGTGGTCGCAGGGATTGCTATGGAGCAGAGCAGAGACATCTTTGATGAGTCACAGAGTCGCGCGATCGTCGAGGTCTCCAAGGCACACTGGGATGCGTTTAAGGCTATGGCAGAAGAGATCGGTGTACCAACAGATATCATTGGAAAAGTAGGGGGCGATCAAGTCAAAGTCAATGATGTCGTACTGCCTCTGACAAAAGTAAAGGAGATCTACTTCAACCGCTTTGCAGAGGTGATCGAGCAGGATCTCTAGGGA
>JALVVQ010000011.1 GCA_027023325.1 Campylobacteraceae bacterium
AAATATGACCTGAAAGTACCCTGTTTCGGACATGCTGGAGATGGCAATATCCATGTCAATGTGATGCTTGATGGCAGTGACGAGGTCGCACTGGCCAATGGGCACAAGGCGATCGAAGAGATCTTTCAACTGGTCGTAGAGATGGGCGGCACTCTGAGCGGCGAACATGGCATCGGCACCAGCAAGGCTCCCTATATGCATATCGCCTTCAATGCAGCAGAGCTACAGCTCTTCAGAGACATCAAGCAGGCATTTGACCCCAACAATATTCTCAATCCGGGGAAAATGGGATTGCCAAGCTAGGCTTCGATAGGCTCAGCCACCTCATGTGTCTGAGCCTTTCAGAGACAAATGGAAACAGATGAAACCAAACAGACTTTTACGCAACTACTATATTTTTCTCAGAGACTTTTTCAAGGATCTCTTTGATGACAAGATTGGGCATTATGCCTCTAGTCTCAGCTGGAGCACGCTCTTTTCTATCATCCCTCTCATGGCGATCATGCTTTGGGTATTTACTACACTTCCCATGTTTGAAAGTGTGTACGACAAGATAGAGAGGCTGATTTTCTCCAACCTTATGCCCACCGACTCCAAAGAGGTCATGAGCTATATCAATACCTTTATTGACAATGCTGACAAGATGGGAACAGTGGGTATCCTCTATGTACTTTTTGCGGTCTTTATGTTCTTCAAAAACTATGACTATATCGTCAATGATATTTTCAATGTTCCCGGCAGAAGTCTCTGGAAGGCCATACGAACCTATCTGCTACTCATCATAGCTATCCCTGCCATGATGGGTGCTTCTTTTTGGCTCTCCTCTTTTATCCAGGGATATCTAGATCAAAACAGCATCACCAGTACTATCCATCTCTTCTATTTTCTACCCTATTTTATCGTTTGGGCACTCTTCTATATCACCTATCAGCTCTCCCCCAATACCCCTGTCTCCACACAGGCAGCCGCTGTCAGCTCTTTTATCGCTTCACTGATCTGGTATCTCTCCAAAAGTGGCTTTGTCTTCTATGTGATACACAACAAAACCTACGCCAGCATCTACGGTGGTATCTCCACACTGCTCTTCTTCTTTCTTTGGATCTATATCTCCTGGGCCATCTTTTTGCACGGCATGAAATTCTGTGAACTACTAGACAAGGATGAAGAGATAGAGCAGATTTAGGGCTGTTCTCGACTAGGAGGTGGAAGGCTTTGCCTCCACCATACAGGACTAAAGTCTCCGTTTCCAAAAAATAAATATCCTTAGCTTGATAGCATTGGTGTGTCCTTATACATACTTCACCGGCACACAATAGGTGATATGAAAGCGTGCATCTTCACTCAAAAAATGATTCTTCTTGAAAATAGTATAGGAGGGTTTTGTCGTGGTTTCATAGCCACTGTCCGGTAACCAATGATGATAGACCCACTGGATGAGTTTGAGGATATCGCCATACTTTCCTTCTACTTCAAATGTCGCATAGATACCACCAAACACACGAAAGGTAGGTAGGTTGGTATTTTTGAGCGCTTTATCATCCTCTGGCACCACACAGGCAACATAATGACACTGATTCAAAGGGGTAACGATAGGGTTGTCATGATACATGCCAATCTCCATATACGCCTCGATTTCATTGGTATAGATCCATGCCAGCATCTTCTGCCATACAGTCATAACCTTCTTGCTGTATCCCCTATGACGAATATAGTAAGCCTTCTGGGGTGCCAGCTTGACAATCTTTGGTACCAGATGAGAAAAATCCGCATCTGAGATCGAAGCGGTTTCCGAACTACTCAATATTCTGTTGGAATACTCCCTGTAGCCTCCTTTTCTCCATGCCTTGGGGGTCATATCAAAGCGCTGCCTAAATGCCCGGATAAAAGAGGTCTGGGCACTGTACCCACACATGGTCGCCACCTCGGTGATTGTGGATCGACTGTTGGTGATCAAAAGATTGGAAGCTTTCTGTAAACGGATAGACTTGATCATCTCATAGATATTGACACCCATCTGCTCTTTGAATATCTTATGAAAATGAAATTTACTGATACCAAAGCTTTCTGACAACTCATCAATATTGATATCTGTCTCTATATGGTCTGTGATATAGTGCATCAAATCATTGGCAAGTCGGCTGTGTCTCAGGTGTGTTTCTTTTTTATGCATGCTATAGTATAACACAAATTGAATAGTAATAGCACAAATATCATTAATAATATTCACAAAAATTGCTCATTTTAGCAACAAGATAAGTGAAGAATTAACATACACTACCTGATACAATGTGGCTACCAGAAGGAGAAAACAGATGAAACGATCATTTATCAGAGAGATATTGGAACACACTACAAGCGACACCATCTCATTTGCAGGTGGCTTGCCAGATGAGAAACTCTTCCCGCATCTGGCACTTAGAGAATCGGCAACCCATGTCTTGGGTGATGCCAAATCGTTGCAGTACGGTACCACCCAAGGATACCTGCCACTCAGAAACAAGATCACCCACCTCTATACCACAGAAGGATTTAGAACGACAGCAGACAATATCATGATCACTTCAGGTGTACAGCAGGCACTGGATATCATCTCTCGCTATCATCACCAGGAAGCCATTACGACAGAATCCCCTTCCTATCTGGGCGCCATGAACCTTTTTGATCTGAACCAACTCGAACAGCACCCGGTCACACTGCACAGAGATGGGATAGATATAGCTGCCTTTGAAACAAGTTTTTCCCAGACCAAGCTCGCCTATCTGATCCCTGACTTTCAAAACCCCACAGGCTACACCTACACACAGGAAAAGCGGGCACAGATTGCCAGGATTGTCAAAGAGCAGCAGGGCATACTGATAGAGGATGCCCCCTACAGTGAGCTTTATTTCAAAGAAAAAAACCAAAGCATCAGTGCACTACTCCCCGAACAGAGTTTTCATCTGGGAAGCTTTTCCAAGGCGCTCGCTCCCAGCCTGAGATTGGGATGGATCAGAGCCGACAAAACACTACTGGAACCTCTACTTGCCTACAAAGAAGCGATGGATCTACATAGCAATGGACTCTCTCAGGCTATCGTAGATCATTATCTCACCGATCTTCACCAGTACAGAAGCCATACCGCACTACTGAGGAAAATGTACAGCAAAAAAATGCAGGTTTTCAAAACCTATCTCGATGAACTGCTCCCTACACTCGAATATACCATACCCCAAGGCGGTATGTTCATCTATGGCAGGCTTCCCGGTATCAGTACCTCCGCACTGGTCAAGCATGCGCTCAAGCAGGGGGTTGTTTTTGTTCCTGGGAGAGAGTTTTACTATAAGCAGGAGAGAGATGATGAGCTGAGGCTCAACTTTACCAACTGTAGCGCAAAAGAGGTCTATCGAGGCCTTAGCATACTTGCTAGGATATACAAACAAGCATGTCACACAAATAAGAAGGCTGCATAGAGCAATGCCAACACCAGGAGTAGTAGAAATACTACCCTGCTCCAAATCGCAGCCACAGAAAGCCCGACATAAACAGCTGCTGCCCAAAATGGCATAAGCTTCTCAGTTCCCACTGGGGAAAAACCAAACAGCCACAATAGACCATCATCGAGAAGACCGCCCATCCCCAATAGATGCAGTACCATAGCCAAAGGGTAAAAAGGAATAAAGAGTATGGACAACAAAGGTGACAAGAGTTGATAGGGTGTTGTCATCCCAAAGACCGTATGCACGACGGGGAGCATCAATACAAAGATACCAAGGGGAATCACCAATAATGAAATGATTCCTTTATGCAGCCCCTTCGTGTAGTGCAAGAGAAGGAAGATATAGAATACCCCTGCAACAGAGAGCCAAAAGCCAAGCGAGACCAATAGCGCAGGGAAGAGCAGCAAAAGTATCAACCCAATGATTGTCAAAAATGTAAAGCTCAACAGCTCCATACCGAGCAAGATGACAACCCACCCGACAAGCACCATCGCATAGGATCGTACCAGAGAAGGGGGAAATGCCACAAACCACAGATAGAGTCCCAGCACAAGTACCGTCACGAATCCCACATCCAAAAGCGAAAACCGATAAGGGAAATAGCGCTGCTGTACTGGCTTATACACAAACAACAACAGCCCATAAATAAGGCTCCAAAGAATCCCAAGATGAAAACCACTCAATGCCACCAAATGGCTCACCCCCAGCAGAGAGATCTTCTCTCTCAGCGCCTGAGAAAGTGGAGAAGCGAAGAAAATGCCTTGATAGAAAGACTGCATCATGGGGCTGTCATGCTGGCTGGCAACCTTCTGTTCCAACTGCTGCTTGATAGTAGAAGGAGAGGGAAGGGTCTGAGCAATACGACTCTTGATATAAAAAGAGCCCACATAGTCCCAAAACCCAATACGCTCACTGGGATAGAGCGCGAGGCGCACCCTCTCTCCCCTGTGATACTTTGTACTGTTGGCACTGGTAAAAAATACCCTTCCCTCTTCATCATAGAATTTGAGGACACTGTATGCTCTTCCGTTTCTCTCTTTGGGATAGGTGTTCAAGATGGTAGCAGTGGTGTAGTAGAGAGGCTTGGCAACAAAATCTCTGTAGGATTGGTAGGAGGAAAAGAGTCTCACTGACAGCAGCAACCCTATCAACACTATAAAGTACCCCCACTCTCTACGGTTTCCAAAAAGTGCGGGTTTTTCAATACGCATTCGGAAAACCTCTAGATAGGAGGCAACTCTACCTTGGCTTCACTCATGTCGATATTGCCCTCTTCATAGATGACTTCAAAAGGGGCATCATTCCCCTTCTCTGAATCCACAAAACGGGTATAACGCTTCTGGAAGATCAGCTCCACTGTCCCTGTCGGGCCGTTTCGCTGCTTGCCGATGATCAGCTCTGCATCCTCTTCCTGCTTTTTACGGAATTCGCTCTTGTACTCTTTGCCCTCCGTTTTGGCGCGCATTTCTCGTTCTTTTTCAATCGCCTCTCGATAGACATCATCACGGTAGACAAAGAGGATAATATCCGCATCCTGCTCTATCGCACCCGACTCACGCAGGTCTGAGAGCATTGGGCGTTTGTTGTCCCTGCTCTCC
>JALVVQ010000012.1 GCA_027023325.1 Campylobacteraceae bacterium
GAAGCCAGAGTCTTGCTCTATGCAGAAGAAGAACAGATACAACAAGGCTTTGTCAAACTGAAGTTCAAAGAGAAGATGTTCTTCGTCTATGGAGAGCCTTTCGTGCTCAGTCTCTCAGGAAGAGTAATCGCTGGCGGAAAGGTCATCAACCCTATCGATGACCCCATCAAGAAACGCTTCAAACTCCCTCTACTCACTGCACTCAAAGCGCAGGATTTTCAGCAGGCATTTGCACTCCTTGTCTCCACACACAAACGAGGGTTTGGACTCATCTCCTCCAACCAGAGATTTGGACTCAACCATGAGGCAGCACTGGAGATCGCCTCCGCACTGGAGGATGTCTTTGTCGATGAGAAAGAGCTGGTAGTCTATCCCCTGGATATCCTCAAAGAGCTCTCGCAATCGATCGCAGATATCTACAGCAAAAACCAGTACGCCCTCCTCTCTGCCAAGTCCATCGCACTCAAAACCAAGTGGGCAAGTGAGGGGCTGGTGGGACAGATATTGGAAAATATGGTTACAGATGGTATCTTGAAATATGAAAATGGTATCTACAAAAATGCTGCCATTGTCATCGATGATATTTCCACAATGATATTAAATAATATATACGATATATTGGGGGCTTTTGGCATCACACCCGAAGCGCCCTATAACATCTATGACCGTCTCGATCTCGACCGCAAAATGGGAGATAATGCCCTCAAAAAGCTCACAAAGTCTCGCAAGGTAGTCAGGCTAGCGCACAACCTCTTTGTCACTTACGAGAACCTCCAGTCCCTCATGGCACATCTCAAAACCATCATCCGCAACGAAGGCTATATAGAGATCGCGAACTTCAAAACCCACTACCCTGACCTCAGCCGCAAATATCTCATCGCCTATCTGGAGTACCTGGACAAACAAAGTGGCATTAAAAAAGAGGGCAACAGGAGGTCGTTCTAATGCAAACAGAAACACTAGTAGAGGATGCTCTGCTTCTGGTAGAGCAGAACTTCTATTTCCTGCATGCGGGTGCGTTTTTTGATGCAGTGTCGCGTCAGACAGATCTGAGCCAGCACTATGATCCTCGCATCTACAAAAAATTTGATGACAGCAGCGCCTATCTCTTCAACCCTGCCATTATACAGGAGGTGATGGAGGATGCTGCACAAACCCTACCCCATCAGCCTACCCTGTTTGAGTACTTTGTCGAGTTCAATGCTATCCGTGGTATCTGTATGGCGCTGGTTGAAGCGGTCAAGCTGGAGAGCCCCTTCAGGGAGTACATGAAACAGAAACTGGACAGCCATTTTGAGGACTTTGTCGATATCGTCTCCTTTGTCCGCAATGTCCTCTCTCACAATATCCATGCAGAGATCAGACTGGATGAGAAGGACTTCAAAGGCACCAGAGAACGCATCCTGCGAATGCGCAGAGATCCTGATATGCATTTTCGTCTGGACTATGCCATGGATCTTCCCGAGATCGGTACGCCCGTAGAGGGCTATGGATTTGCCTGTGATGTGAACTTTGCCGCGCTGGAGGTGGGTATGCCCTTTCTAGAGGTAATGTCCCAGATGACACTGATGAAGCTAGGAGAGCTCTGTTTCAATTTCACCGTGGGGTATCGCCTGGAGACCTCTCCTGAGCACCTTTCTCTTGGTGCGGAAGCAGAGACCCAGTCATGACACTTCTGGATATCGCAGGTCTGAGCACTGCCATGCTCCTACTGGCGATCTCACCAGGCCCCGGTGTGCTGGCCACTGTCTCCAAGGCACTGAGTGCGGGCTTTGTGCGCACCATCCCTCTGGTACTGGGTATTGTATTGGGAGACCTTCTCTTCTTGCTTTTTGCTGTCTATGGGCTCTCTTTTGTTGCAGAGAGCTTTCATGGGCTTTTTGTATGGATTCGCATTGCCGGGGCACTCTATCTGATAGTGCTAGGAGTGACTTTGTGGCGCACCAAGACAAAAGCGCACACTAGCCCCCTGCCCCATGCCAGCAGGCAGAGTTTCCTCTCCGGTCTCTCGATCACTCTGGGCAACCCCAAGGTCATCCTCTTCTATCTCGGGTTTCTGCCTGCCTTTATCGACCTAGAGACACTCACGACCTATGATGTGCTGACTGTGTCCGCCATCGTCTCTTCGATACTGGGAGCTGTCATGCTCTCCTATGCCCTCGTTGCCTCTCGCGCCAAAGCACTGTTTCAAAATGACAAAAGACAAACACAGATACAGCAGATAGCCGGCACTGTCATGATCAGCGCAGGTGTGCTGCTGCTAACCAAAAGCTAGTCTTCAAAAATACACTAAAGGATATCTATGACACAACAAGCATTTTACGAGGCCAAGCTGGCTTACGAGACTGACTCTTGGGATCTCTCTGAGATGATCAAGGACGAAAGAGAGATCGTAGTCGTAGACACACGCTCTCCCGAGTTCTACGAGAAGGAGCACATCCCTACTGCTATCAACCTGCCGCATCGCACAATGACGCCAGAGAGCACACGAACACTAGACAAGTCCAAGACCTACATCACCTACTGCGACGGTATCGGATGTAACGCCTCTACCAAAGGCGTACTCAAACTAAGTCAGCTGGGCTTTGATGTCAAAGAGCTATTGGGTGGTCTGGACTGGTGGAAGAAAGACGGGCACAAGAGCGAGGGATCAGAAGGTTCTGAGAGTACCGGGATAAGCTGCGGATGCTAACCCATGTGTTTTCATACAAAATCATGCACACAAGTTAGCTTGCTATCAAAATCTACAATCCCAACTTCGTCTTATCGTGTGTATAATTCTTCACCGGTATTTGGATGAGATTTTGGGGTAGCCAACGCCCATCTCTTTTGCTTTGATAATGGTCTGCCTCTTTTCTTGAAGAGATTTTATATATACTGCATTTTGAGTGCACAGCTCTTTCTCTTTTTTCGTGAGTGGAGCACCTTGCCACTCTTCATTTTCCATCAACTCAATAATTTCTATTCATCCATGCAAACTGAACAGACAAATAGTCGTTTGGTTAAATAGAATATGTGGAAAATCTAAAACCAAACCCTCACCACGCTCCCCTCGCCCAACACCGAATCCATCTCTATGCGGTATCCATAGTGGCGGACGATGCCTGAGACGATATCTAGCCCTATCCCGAAGCCGCCCTCGCTCGCATCACCCCGCTCGAAGCGTTCAAAGACCTTTGCCAGTGTCTTGGCGTCCATTCCTCTGCCGGTATCTTTGAGGAGGAAGCCCTCGGCAGTCAGAGAGAGGGATATCTCGCCTCCTTTGTTGCTGTATTTGATGGCATTGGAGAGGAGATTGTCATAGAGGCGTGTGGCATCTGTGCGGTCGATCTCTTGGATGATGTGAGGGGTGATCTCGGTGCTGAGCCGGAGCCCTTTGGCGTGTACCAGCGAGGAGAAGTAGGTCAGGCGCTCTTCGAGTAGCAGAGAGATATCTACTGGCTCTACCCTGCGCTGGTAGGATTCGTTGAGCTTGAGGTAGCTGAGATCCTCGTAGATGCGGCTGAGTGTCTTGGAAGCGATCTCGATGCGCTCCAGCTCCTCGCTCTTCTCGCATTTGCCTAGGATCTCCAGCATCTCGATATTGGTCAGGATCGTACTGATGGGGGTGTTGAGCTCATGGGTGGTGTCCTGGACGAAGAGGTTGAGCTTCTTGATACTCTCCCGCATCGGTGCGATAAACAACCTACCCAGAAAATACCCAAGCCCCAACACCACAAACAGCGCCAACAGCGATGCATAGAGGATCGTCTGCCGCAGCGTAGAGAGCGCAGAGGTGTCCACCTGTCGCTCTATCACCATAAAGGCAGTATGGTTACGATGCGGAGGAGGGATGACCCTGCTGTGCCGCAGTGTGTCGCCCTTGAGCACGAAGTTCTGCTTCCACTGTACGCTGGCAGGCTTGAAGGTACCAAAAAGATACTCTTTTTTACCATTATAGACAGCTACTTTCATCTCCTCTATCTGCTGTAGCTTCTCCAGATCAGCCTCTTTGATGAGTGGGATGATCCGGTTGCTGTCACGCTTGATCGCCCTTCTCTCGTTTTCCTGCATCTGATAGACCTCAAACTGATAGAAGATCACCGCCCCGATACCAAACAGAAGCAGCGTAGAAAGCGCATAGATCGTCATAAAACGATACAGACTTCTCCTCTCGCTATGGCCCATCTGATCACTGGACATAGCGGTATCCACTGTTTTTGATCGTCTCTATCCTCTCTTTGCCCAGCTGCTGTCTGAGTGTATGGACATAGGTGCGCAAGCTGGCAGCGTTTGGCTCCTCGTCATACTCCCACAGCGCAGCATAGATCGCTTCATAGCTCAAGGCAGTATTGGGATGAGAGAGGAAATAGGCCAACAGCTTGGACTCTTTGGTTTTGAGTGCTACGGCCTTTCCGGAAACAGTAAGTTGATACTCTTTAATATCAAATATCTTATATTTATCTATATGTACGATATTATCATGGGTTTGAAAGGATTTTTTGAGATTGGCTTCGATACGAAGTTGAAGCTCTTTGAGCGCAAAAGGCTTGCGGATATAGTCATCACACCCTGCATCAAAACCTCGGGTAAGATCCTCTACTGTGTGCAGTGAAGTGATAAAGATCGCAGGGGTTTGGTTGCCCTCCCCTCTCAGATCAGAGAGCAGATCGAAGCCGTTTTGGTACGGCACTTTGACATCCAAAAGCATGAGATCTACCGCTTTTTCATAGAGCAGGTCTTTGGCTTCATGCGCATCAAACGCCACGATGACCTCATATCCCAGATGCTCTAGAAACTGTGTGACCGTGCTGTTGAGCTGGAGGTCATCCTCTAGCAAAAAAATTCTTCTACTGCCAGACAAAAGACACCTCCGTTTTTTTATTACCCTATTCTATCACTTGGAGCTTAGTTTTGGCATTTTCCTTTATGTTTTCCTTTTCCTTCACCCTTGTGCTTGCCCCTGCCTTCTCCTCTATGCTTACCTTTCCCTTTACCCTCACCCTGATGTCCTCTCTCCATCTCTTGGTGCTCATCTTTATCCATCTTGAGATTCTCCACCATCCAGTCTGCGATCACGCTAAGCTCTTCCTTGCTGACAGCACCTTTTTGGGAAGGCATCACGCCAAATCTCCTAACACTTTTACAGATAGCCTTTTCTTTGCTTGGTTCCATGACAAAATCTTCGATATGTGCCTTGATCTTCTCATTGCTGTCTAAAGCTTCTCCCATATGAAACATAATCCCTCTAGCAGGTGGTGCTACTACTTTGGATTCATCAGCAGGTTCTGACATGCTGTGGCACACGGCACACTTGTTGGTAAATAGCTGCTTTCCATCCATCTCACTGGCACTCAACGCAGAAACGCTACTGCTCATCATTGCTACCGCTATCATCATTTTTGTCATTGTTTTCATTTTTCTTCCTTTTTATATTTTATTGTTGTCTCAAAGAGTAAATCTTTCTCTGAGATACCGAAGTATAACACCCCAATCTCAACTGTATATCAACTACACTTTTGTAAAATCTGCACAACTATAAAGGAACCCTATCATGCCTATAAGCAAAAAAAATATTGAGTCCACCCTCTCTCAGATCATTTACCCCGGCTTCCACAAGAGTATCATGGAGTTTGGCTTCGTCAAGCATATCAAGACAGAGGCAGATACTGTCCGTATCACGCTGGATATCCCCTCTCATGCACCAGAGGTAGAAGCGCAGCTGAGGCTGGAGGTGGCACAGAGGCTGCGTCTGCTGGGTGAGGCAAACATAGAGCTTACTATTGCCAAGCCCCCTCTGCCACGCGAGACCAGCTCCCATGGCAAGAATGTCCTGCCCAAGATACAGAATTTTGTCATGGTCAGCTCTGGCAAAGGCGGCGTGGGCAAATCCACCACCACGGTCAATCTCGCCATCGAACTGGCACAGCAGGGCAAAAAGGTCGGACTGCTCGATGCCGATATCTACGGCCCCAATATCCCCCGTATGATGGGGATAGAGGGAGAGCAGCCCGTGTTTCTAGGCAAGACGATCAAGCCACTGCAGGCACACGGGATCAAGGTCATGAGTATCGGCTCTCTGGTAGAGCGCGGTGCTTCGCTCATCTGGAAGGGCGCTATGGTCACTCAGGCCATTGAGCAGATGCTGGAGGATATAGACTGGGGCAGTCTGGATGTCCTGCTCTTTGATATGCCTCCGGGTACAGGTGATGCCCAGCTGGCACTGGCGCAGAGCCTCCCTGTGACTGCGGGCGTCTGTGTCACTACCCCGCAAAAAGTGGCACTGGATGATACGATCCGCAGCATGGATATGTTCAAGCAGCTCCATATCCCCATCGCCGGACTGGTAGAAAACATGAGCGGATTTATCTGTCCTGAGAGCGGCAAGGAGTACGATATCTTTGGCAAAGGTACCACTCAGCCATTGGCAGATGCCTATGACACCGCAGTACTGGGCGAGATTCCTATAGAGCCAGCCATCAGAGAAGGGGGAGACAGCGGCATGCCTATCACGATACTGGCACCCGACTGTGAAACCTCCAAGCGCTACTGGCAGATCGCTGCCAAGCTCTGGGAAAGTATGATGACAGTCAATGCTGAAGGCGGCGTAGATAACAGTGCGGTGCAGCCAACGATCTTTTAGGGAAAATATTTCGTATAAATTTTCTGCAAAATGCACATTTCTCATGGCTCATTTTACATTTCTAGGGTACAATATGCTCAGAGATTTGGGGGGCATGTGACCCTGGTGGGCACCCCGGGCTTCAAACCCGCGTGTCTGGGCGGTTGACCGTCTGGAGGGAGGTTCGATTCCTCCGCCTTCTCGCCAACAATTCCTTCAGGACATTTCTAATAATGTTTTTTGTCCAATGCGACAAAGGAGCACTCACCCATGAAGTGGGCGCTTGCGTCTGCGACTGCCAGAGTATTGGGCAAAAAACATCTATTTTTAGAGGTGCTTTCCATGATCTCAATTTATCGAAATAACCGCAGGGTATGCGACACGGTTTAAGCCGACTGTAGATACTTCTCTACCAGCTCACTGGCCTTTTCACCATCTTTTTTGCGCATTTTTACAATCTCAATACCATGAAGCTCTAGTGCCTCTTTCATATTGGGTCCCATGGCTCGTACCAGGATCACATCTACATCGGAGAGGTTCTCCAAGTCTTTGCGGTGTAGCTCTACCTCTTCAGGAGAGTGCTCTTCGGTGTGTGCATGCTCATGATGGTGCCCTTGTCCTCCTCCATGATGCCCACCTTCATGGTCATGAGAGGCTGCATGCTTATTGGGTCGAAGCTCAATAAACGCTCCCTCCTCAAAGATCGCAAACCATGGGGCACGCCCTACTCTCACAAATATCTCCAAATCTTTGTCATGCACTGCAACTGCAATTTTCATACGGTTTCTCCTTGATAATAATTATCATTATAGTGTAATCTTATCTCTTTTATAAGTATTTGTCAAGGAAATAGTTGATTTGAACTAAAACAATTAGAAAGATGCGGCCTCTAAGACGTACGCAACTACCCCTACCCAAAAATGCGGCTACTCAAGATCATAGGAAGCTTTGACACTTTCTCCATGTATCTCTTGTCGTTTAGCATCATATCGCATCTGTGTGCCATTGATATCTCCGAAACGGTTGGCTAGAGAGAAGGTGTCTGTCAGATTTAGTCGTCTATTTTTGCTGTCATAAATGACCGCGCCGGCATAGTATCTAGAGCCGTCTTTTTTTATGACGGTGGCATTTTGATCCAGTAGGATACTTCTCTGCTGTGCTATAGCATGGGGTGAGAGCAGTGTAAAATCAGGCGTATAGAGTGCAAAATCCTCATAGCGCGTCTTGTCGGCGTATTTGGTCATATGGCTGGCAGTGATGGTATGTAGGAGTGTGGTCTGGTTGACTTCTATGAAGGTAAGTGCGGAGAGCTCCAGCTCCTTCTCTTTGGATACCTTACTCTGTTGTGTATCCCGTGAAAGATCCGTGAGTATCCCTTTGCCAGAAAAGAACAGAATAGCCACGATCAGAACACCCTCTAATCGACTGACCATATCCTGTGTAGCTCTTGGGTGAGCCCCTCCTTCTCTATGAGATAGTCGATCATCTCTCTGACTGCCCCTTCGCCACCACGTTTTCCCAGTGTGACTGTGGCGATCTTCTCGACTGCCGCTGTCGCGTCTTTGGGTACGAAGGAGATCGCCGCATCCTGTAGCATCGTGTAGTCATTGAGGTCATCACCTATCGTAGCGACATGCTCATGCGTCAAGCCAAGCTTCTCCAGAAGCTCAGAGAGGACTTTTCGTTTGTCTTTGATCCCCTGGTAGCAGTACTCGATACGAAGCTCTCGTGCGCGTTTCTCTACGATCTTGGAGCTTCTTCCTGTGATGATGGCGACCTTTTTGCCCAGGCACATCCAGCTGGCGATACCCAGCCCGTCTTTGACATTGAAGGACTTGACCTCGTCACCAGACTCAGAGTAGCTGATTCGGCTGTCTGTCATCGTACCATCAACATCCAGAACAATCAGCTCGATACTCACAGTACGCCTTTGGTGCTTGGTATTCCGGCACGCTCATTGGGGGCTACTGCCCTGCGCAGCGAGACAGCCAGTGCCTTGAAGGCTGCTTCGATGATGTGGTGTTTGTTTTTCCCACGCTGGTAGATCAGGTGCAGGGTCAGCGGCATGTTTGCGACCAGTGCGCGAAAGAACTCTTCGACCAGCTCTACATCAAACTCACCCACTTTGCCACCAATAGGCAGCTCAAAGACTAGGAAACCCCGGTTGGAGAGGTCGATATCACAGCTGACACTGGCCTCGTCCATCACCACGATGGCATTGCCGTAGCGTTCGATATGGCTGACTGGATAGATTGCTTCGCCCAGCAGTTGACCGATGACGATACCCACGTCCTCGACACTATGGTGCGCATCAATGTGGAGATCGCCTTTACAGTCCACCTCCAGATCCATATGCGCGTGCTTGGAAAAGGCTTCGAGCATATGGTCGAAAAAGCCTATCCCTGTATCAATACTGCTCTGTCCACTGCCATATAGATTGAGCTTGACAGTGATCTGTGTCTCTTTGGTCTCTCTTGTTTTTTCTAGCATTTTCTCTCCTTTACGGTCTGATCAGGATTCCGCCCTGAACACCGTGACTGCCGATAAAATCCCGTGCCTCATCTGCAGAATCAAATCCAGTCACCCAAACACGATACAGTGGTGAAGCATCGACGGTAAATTCTTTGATGACCACGCTCTTACTGCTGTCCATCGCCTGATGTTTGTCTCGATAGATCACCGCACCCTCATGTCTGCGGAAAGCACCTACCTGCACAGCAAAGTTGGTCAGATGTACCCTAGGTAGTGGTACTGCAGGTGTAGCAGGAGCAGTAGGCGTGTGTGCGGTCGATCTAGGTGCATGATAGACTTTCCCTGCAAAGCCCAGTACAGTCAGCTTGACTGGTGCGATTCCCGATTTGTCCAGACCGATCGCTTTGCCTGCGGCATAAGAGCAGTCTATCACCCTACCGCTCACAAAAGGCCCGCGGTCATTGATACGCACCACCACACTTTTGCCATTTTTGAGGTTATCTACCTTCACCATGGTATCCATAGGCCAAGTTTTGTGTGCGGCAGTCATACCATGCATATCGTAGTACTCACCGTTGCTGGTCTGCTTGCCGTGGAAGTTGGGTCCATACCAGCTAGAGATGCCGCGCATCGTATCATTGACACTGACATAGGTAGGTCTATAGGTCTTGCCTCGGACATGATAGGTACGCATCGTAGCCCGATGTCTGGCTGCACTAGTGTGGGCGGTAGTAGTAGGCGCATATCTCTTTTGCGAACAGCCAGAGATTATTAGTATCACAGGCAACGCCAAGAAAAAAGAAAGGAGGAAAGTAAAAGGTCTGTTCATGGGCTCTCATTTTTTAATATCAATTTCAATATCAATTATACTTGGGGCACCATTAAAACCCTCTTAGTAACGGATTAACTTTTCAAAAATCTCTTTGGTGACCGGCACAACGAGAAGCTTTCCTGGCCTAAGCTTTTCACCGGAGAGTTGATTTGCGATAATCATGTCAATAGGCGTGGTCTTATACTTTCTGGCGATACTTTTGATTGTATCTCCTTTGGTGACGATATGGGAGACCAGGTTGCTGTAGTGCTTGGTCTTAAATATCTGCTCCAGTGTCGGTGGAGTATAAAAGGCTTGATAGAGATGGAATTTCTCTCGAGGGATCATCACCTGTACCAGAGAGATGTCCTCCGGTACTCGGTAGTCACTCAGATGCGGATTCATATCAAAGAAATCACTTACTTTCATCTGAAGCATCTCGGCAAACTTGAGAAGATTGGCACCACCGGCGACATTGACCAGTATCTTACCATCGATAATCTCTCGCTTGATCTCTTTGGTTTCAGGGGTATCTGCCTTGACAATATGTTCCCCCATCATAGAGAGCAGGATGATTTTTTTGAGATAGGTACGGGTCTCAGGGGGAATATAATGAAGCTTACTGTCCATCAGTGTCGCGAAATCATCCGTACCTGCACGCTTAATCGCCCGTGCCACCCTGCCCTCACCGCAGTTGTAGGACATCATTACCAGATACCATTTACCAAACTGCTTGTAGAGTGCCTGAATATACTTCATCGCTGCATTGGTGGAGGCCAAAGGATCATAACGCTCATCAATATTTTTATTGACCTTGAGCCCATATCGCTGTGCAGTAGCGGACATAAACTGCCAGAGTCCTGCTGCCTTGGCAGGTGATTTGGCATTGGCCTGAAAACCTGATTCGGTCATAGAGAGATAGACGAAAAGGTGACTCAGTCCATCCTTGACGAGCAGATCTTCAAACATCGGCATATAGTCTTTGCCTCGTCTTACAGAGCTACGGTAGAAGCGTTTGAACTTCGCCTCATTTTTCGCCACGAAACGCTCAAACTGCGGCTCAAACACATAGCTCTCATCGATATCAAACTCTTTGAGTACATAGGAGTAACTCGGATACTTTTGGGGGATATTGATTGCGGATAGCAACAATGTAGCAAACACAGAGAGCAGCAGAAGTTTGCGTATCATAGGCAAAATAGCTTATGACAGTTGTCCGTGGTAGCCTGCATGATCTCCTCTATGCGGACTTGACTGAGCTCTGCCATTTTTTCTGCAACCAGCACACAATAGGCCGGTTCATTTCTCTCTCCTCTATGCGGATGCGGTGTCAGATAAGGGCCATCTGTCTCGATGAGAAGTTTCTCGGTAGGAATACGAGGATAGACCTCGACCAGCTTTTTAGCATTTTTAAAGGTAAGCACGCCGCCAATACCGAAATAAAAGTTACGCTCTGCCAAGGCAAGCAGTGTATGATCCGCATTGTAACAGTGTAACACACCACCAACAGAGGAGGCATACTGCTCCAAAATCTCCTGCGAATCCCTGCTCGCATCACGAATATGGACGATGAGTGGCTTGTCATGCTCTTTTGCCAGTGCAATCTGATCGATAAAAACCTGCCGTTGCAGTAGTTTCTCGATCTCTATCTCCCCTTCATCCTCAGGCAAGCGATAGTAATCCAGTCCACACTCTCCAACAGCCACACATTTTTCATGGCTGATATACTGATCCAGCACCCTTCTGTCATAACGGGTCGCATCATAAGGGTGCACACCCACAGCAAAATAAATCTCCTCATACTGCTCAGCCAACGCTATGGCTCGGGGCAATGTCTCAGGATCGGCACCAGGAATGATAAATCGTCCCACACCTGCCTCTTTGGCTCTTGCAATGACTGCATCAAAATCATCCCGATATCGTGCATCATCCAGATGAATATGTGTATCTACTATCAAATCCTGCTATCCTAAAACTCTTTTTAATTATGATATTATATCGAAGATAAGTATAAGGAAAGAGAGATGGACATCACAATCACCTACTGCGGTGAATGAAACTATCTGCCAGAAGCTTCCCGTGTGGAAGGAGAGATCAAGGCAGCATACACCTATGCAGTTATTACATTGATAGAAGGAAACGGCGGTGTCTTTGAGATCAGTCTCAACGACAAAATACTTTTTTCCAAACGCGACCTGATAGGGACAGAGAGTGAGCGCTTCCCGCATCCTCGCGAGACCCTTGGACTGATCGAGTCTGCGCTGCGCTAAGAGATAAGGATTAAGGGCACCTCTAGCAATAGGTGCCCTTAAGAACCACCCAAGAGTTTGCGGGCAAAGGCTACGGCCTCGGCATTGAGTACTTCTCCTCCAATGATACGGGCAATCTCTTTGATCCTGCCTTCTGTGTCCAGCACTATCGCTCTACTTTTGCCATCGATCTTGTCGATCAGGATATGCTGCTGTGCTTTGGCAGCCAAATGCGGCTGATGAGAGATGGCAAAAATCTGATACTGGGCTGAGAGTTTGGCAATCATGTCTGCTATAGCGATAGACTCATCCCCACTGACATTGGCATCGATCTCATCCAGCACAATCACACCACGCTCTCCAGCACCCAGCTCCAGTGAGACTACCATTAGTGCCAGACGCAGGCGGTTATGCTCTCCTCCACTCAGTGTAGCAATACTGCTCTGCGCCATAGCTATGTCTACATGGTCTATACCCTGCTCTCCCAGTGGCAGCACCTCAAACTGAAAGCTAACCTTAGGGAGCTTCAACTTGGAGAGATACCCATACATGGCTTCTGCCATCTTCTCTGCCTGTGCGATGCGTGCCTGCGACATACGACCAGCGAGGGTCGTCAATTCAGCAAACTCCAAAGCCAAAAACTGCTCCAGCACACTTTTGTCCTGCTCAACCCTCTCATAGCCTGCAAGCTCCTGCTCCTTGGCAGTACAATAGGTAATCGCTTCTTCGATAGAACCATAGCGGTGCTTAAGCTCGGTAATCTTCTCCAGACGATCCAGCAGTGCCTCTACATCGGTATCTTCGAGCTCCTCTGCCAGCGACTGCATCTGCTCAAAGTCTGCACGCAGCTGGTTCATCGCGTCCCAGAAGTACCCCCCCTCTTTCTCTGTCAGGTCAAAGACCTCGGAGACCGTACCCTCTAGGGCAAAGATCGCTTCAGCTTTTGCCAGTGCATCATTGATCTTGTCTATTTTACTCAGCTGCTTTTTGAGCTGGAGCAGTGCTATATCCTCCCCTTCTTTGGGGTCGACTTCTCTGATCTTGTTGATCTCAAAAGTAGCAAACTCAATGAGGCCGGAAAGCTTCTTCTCTTTGGCCCGTATCTGATTGAGCTCTTTTTGTTTCTCGCGATACTGAAGGTATCTCTTTCTATACTCTTTTAATACTTTTTTGTACGCTTTGTCTTGAGGCACCAGCATATTGTCGAGCATTCTGATCAATGCTTCACTCTCAAAGCCGCTGCTGTCTCTGACACTTAGATAATGGATGCTTGGAGCGAGCAGTGCATGCAGTGCTTTTTTGGAGATATGCTGTTCATTGAGATAGTATCTGGTACGCTCCTTTTTGAGACTTCGTATAGTGAGCTCATCTTCCATATCATACGCATCAGACCGTAAGCCAGAAGGTCTATCCAAGAGCACTTCACAGAGTGTTGCCTCTGCGCTGCCTATACCAAAACCAGAAAGCACACTGCCTATCAATACTGATTTTCCTGCACCCGAGGGACCACTCAAGACTACCAGTCCAGAGTCAAATGCCAAAGTCACCGCCTCAAAGCTCAAAAGCCCTTTGAGGTGTACGCGTTGTATCAAAGCTTGTCTCCCCAATGCAGTTTCTCTTTGAGTACGGTAAAGTAGTTGCGCTTTTTGCGATGCAAAAGCCGTGCACCCCGCTCTGCACCACCCAGATGAAGGACATCCCCCTCCTCCAGCTCATACCGCTCCTGCCCATCTACACTGACAATCGCTTCATACTTTTCTGCATCCAACTCTATATAAAAATCTGCAGGCACTACCAAGGGGCGCTGATTGGTCAGTGAATGTGCCATGACTGGCGTGATAATAAATGCCTTGGTTAGAGGATAGACCACTGGACCTCCTGCTGCCAAGTTATAGGCTGTAGAGCCCGTAGGGGTAGAGATAATGATACCATCCCCACGATAACTATTGAAACGCTCTCCATCGATGGAGGCATTGAGATGCACCATTTTGGAGGGGATGGGGCTGGTAACCACGACATCATTCAGGGCAAAAAAGTTTGTCTTTGCACCTGAACGCTTCTTAATATAGCCTGCAATCATCATCCTGTTGTCGATACGGTACTCACCGTTAAGCAACTGTTTTAAGAATGCCTCTACCTCGGAGACAGTAATATCCGCTAGAAACCCTAGGTTGCCTGCATTAATCCCCACTACGGGCTTGTGGTGCTGATAGCTTCGCCGCGCGAGGGAGAGCAATGTACCATCTCCTCCCAGTGAAACCAAAAAATCACACGCGAGGCACATATCATCAAAATCAACCCCCTCTTCTCCGATCATCTCTGCTGACTTTCGAGAAAGCATCACTTCTATGCCTTCGTCACTAAACTGTTTTCTGATCGCCGTATAGACCTCTTTGATATCGGGTGTATCTGGTCGCAGAACAAAGCCTGCCTTCTTAATCTTTGCTAGTTTCTCATTTGACATGATGCCTACACCTTCCTATCATTATGACAGTGGGATATCAATATAGGTAACGGCATGTTTTTTTCCTCCTATGTCGATATCTTTCTGCTTGGTTTTTTGTTCGCGTACAACTTCTGCTTGAGCCTCTCTCTCTACTCGTTCCGCTTCTTCTCTCTCTCTTTGTTCTTTCTCTGCTTTTTCTCTTTCTTCTTTCTCCGATTTTTCTCGTGCCTCTCTCTCTTCTTTCTCTCTCAGCTCTTTCTGTACCCTTTCTTCCTTTTCTCTCTTCTCCCGCGCTTCCTTCTCTTTTCTTTCTCTCTCTACTCGTTCCGCTTCTTCTCTCTCTTCTTTCTCTCTTTGTTCTTTCTCTGCTTTTTCTCTTTCTTCTTTCTCCGATTTTTCTCGTGCCTCTCTCTCTTCCTTCTCTCTCAGCTCTTTCTGTACCCTTTCTTCCTTTTCTCTCTTCTCCCGCGCTTCCTTCTCTTTTCTTTCTTTCTCTGCTTTTTCTTCTTGCTCCGCTTTTTTTCGCGCCTTGTTGTCGTCCAAAGAAAGTGCCGCTGTCACACCACCCAAGGTGAGTGCTCCCGCCTCCAAGGATGGCATTTTAATCAGAGGCTCAGACAGTGCTTCATTTTCAGTGATAGCCTGCTCTTCGATCTCCTGTCCTTCTCCTCCTTCCAAGTGAATCTCGTCAGGCACTACTGTCTCCTGTTTGGGCACTACGGTCTGCATATATCTGTCCAATTGCAACTTAATCTTATCAATCTCCAAAGGCTTGAAGAGACATCCATCTGCCCCAGACTGCCTATAGTTGTCACACGCCTCATCAGGGGTATCTGCTGAAACTACGACCACGATAGGTACGGTATCCAGACCTCTATTTTTCTCATGTGTTCGCACACTCTGAATAATCTTTGAGGCACTTACCATTGGCATATTGGCACTTACAAATATCAGATCAAACAGCTCTCTGCGATAGACATCCATAAATGTGCTTGCTCTATTGATTAGCACACTTTCAACTCCTCTACTTGCTAGTGCTCTCTCCATCAGTTTCTGGTTGATACTGTTTTCTTCTACGATCAATGCTTTTGCCCCACTAAACTTCACTTCTGTTTGGACAATCTGTTGCGCAAATTTTTGGGTTGCCAGATATTGGTTTAAATAAGAGATCATGATATTTACATCAACAGGTTTGGACATAAAACCATCCATTCCTACATCAATATATTTTTGTGTATTTTTGCTACCTGTATTACCAGTTAGCGCAATAATTGGTGTATGCTCCTTGCCCTGTACTTTCTCATAGGCTACAATCTTTTCTGTGGTTTCTACTCCATCCATTATAGGCATTTGTATATCCATAAAAACAATATCGAATTCTAACTTCCGATAATATTCAAGCGCCTCTTCTCCATCTGCAGCCAATTCTACATTCATCTGCATATTTTCCAGTATCTGCAGCATCAATTTCTGGTTCACTTGATTATCATCTACCACCAATGCATTAAAGCCCTTAAAGTTCCTATTAGCAATTATGGGTTCTTTCTCAGATAGCGTATCCCCCTCAAGACACATCTCGAATGCTCTGATTGTCTTAGTCAAATTAACGGGTTTATAAATATTTTTACAGATACCCTTCTGCTCCAAAGATATCCCTTGTCTACTTATCGGCGTGAGAGAAATAATTTTTGTATCCAATTTAGATAATTCTTTGAATGGTATTCCGCTATAGCGATTATCTGAAAAAAGTAGATCAGGCAATACTTTGGGGTTCATGGCAATTATCTCTGCACTGTTGTAGAATCGGACATTTACACCAAGATACTCGATATAGGCTTTCAGGCTTTTCCCAGCCCCCTTCAAGCTCTCTTGTTTTGGTAAAATAATACCGGCACTAAGTCCCCTATAGCGACCTTCGTAAATCTCTCTCTCCGATGATCTTACCTTTTCGAATGCGACAGAAAAATAAAACTCAGAACCTTTCCCTTTCTCACTCTCCAATGCCAAATCTCCTCCCATTAGCTTGACAAGTTCACTAGAGATTGCCAAACCCAAACCCGTACCACCAAATTTTCTACTGACGCTTGCGTTCTCTTGCGTAAAAGCATTGAATATTGCATCCTGTGCTTCCGAAGCAATGCCTATACCCGTATCTTTAACACTGAAACGGAGGGCAATAGTCTTTTGTCCCTCAGTAAGCTTTTCAACCAAAATATCTACATTGCCCAGTGCATCCGTAAACTTCACAGCATTGCTTACCAGATTAATTAGAATTTGCGAAAGCTTACTGGGATCACCAATCAGGCTAGGGGCAATAGTCGGATCAATATAGAGTCCCAATTCAATATCTTTCTCCTGTGCCACAGCGGCATAGGTCTCTATCGTATCTTCAATTTGTCGAAACAGATCAAACTCTACCTCTTCTAATTCCATTTTATGAGCGTTTATCTTTGAAAAATCTAAAATATCATTAACCAGTCCAAGCAGGTGCATTGAGCTGGAATGAATAATATTTACCAGCTCATTTTGCTCTTTGTCTAAACCTGTCTCTTTGAGGAGCTGAGTAAAGCCCACAATGCCATTGACTGGTGTTCTTATCTCATGTGACATATTAGCAAAAAACATATCCCTTTGGGTATAAGGAGCTAAATTCTCTTTTTTTTCACTGCTCATCTCATCTTTTTTAAACCATGACGACACATAATCACTGACTCGACGCATCATTACACACTCCCTTTTATATACGCTTCAATAGCGTTTCCAAGTTTATCAAATTCTCTTCTGTAGGATTCAATATATTGAGGTACGCGCTGCTCATTGCTATAGAGGAACAGTTTATATATTTCATCTGCTATCATATATACTTTATGTGCACCTATAGTATTGGTAAGATTTCTCATATCTGCACATAACAGCTTCATTTGTGCATAGTTACGATCATCTGCTAGGTTTCTCATCATTTGGGCACTTTGTCCATATGCAGCCATAAACTCTTTTAGTATCTCCATGTAGACCGCTGCATTTCCATTCGAATGATGTATCCCCTGTGCAACATCCAGACCATCGTACTGCCTCTCCACACATTCTGCTATTGTGACAGAGGAAGGCTTTTCGTGATGCTTTTTCAAATAAAACTCAAAAGCAGCATAAAGTCTCCCTATCTCAAGTGGTTTACTCAAGTATGCACTGACACCTCGCGCAAACATCTTTTCTATCTCACTCTCTAGAATCAGTGTCGTCAGTGCCACGATAGGCATCTCTTTGTAGGCACTATGCTTTCTAATCGTAGCTGTCGCTGCATAACCGTCCATAACAGGCATATTAATATCCATGAGTACCATATCATATTGTTTCTCCGGATTCAAAATTTTAGTGACTGCTTCCTGCCCATCATTAGCCGTCTCTATCTCCATTCCAGATCTGCTTAATACATGCAGCAGTATTTTCTGGTTAATCCTATTATCATCCACCACCAACAGCGAATTTCCAGAAAAATCCGCAAAGGATTCTGTATTGATATTTTGCCTGTCCTCAAATAACATTCGGTGTACTATGCCTGCTGTAGATATAGTATTGGTATCCAATTTTTTCAATATGCCTACATCCTCTTTCCTATTGGCTACACGCGATAGATCCAGAAGCATTTCAAAAATTCTCTCCTGAGAAAAAGGCTTATCTGCCATAGCATCAATCACAGTGAGTTCATCGTGTCTACCCACATGCCTAGATCGAAATATACTAGAAAGGAGCACAATCTTAATACTGCTGCGCTGTTTAAGGTTTTTAAGATAGCTTATTACATGTGGCTCCAGCATCTTCTCATCAAAAATAGCTATATCATAAGAAGAGAGATTTACTTTTTTACTCTGAAAGTATTCAGCCGAGACAATATCCACTTCATGCCGGAAGTAAGAGAGCATTTTTTTAATAGCCGATGCAGAATTATAATTACTGTCCACAAGAAATATTTTTTTACCGACCATTTCTTTGGTTGGCAATCTATATTTTCTAGACTCTACCTCTTCATCCCGCTTGAATGGGACATTCAAAAGCATCGTGGTTCCTTCTTCGGAGCTACTCTTGATATCAAGCGTGCCGCCCATAAGTGAGACAATCTTTTTGGTAACATAAAATTCTAGTTTGATATATTTTTTCAGTTCCTCATCATAATAGGGTACGGAAAATGCCTTTAACTCTTTTTTAGAGAGATGCACGCTTGAACCAATAATCTCAAAACGAAGTTCCTGATTCGTCCCTAAGGAAACGGATTCTAAGATTTTAATCTCTATTTCAGCAGAGGGGTCTTTCTGTATCAGACTCCGCGTCAGGCTTGCAAGGATTTTTCCAAGTTGCAAAGAATCTCCAGTCAGGTTTTTAGGAACTGCATTATCAATATCAAATATTAACTCCACGCCACTATCCATGAAATCTGTACTTAGTGACCCAGAAATCTCATTGAGTACATTGTTTAAATTAAACTTCTCCTCTTTTATAGTGGTCTTTTTTGATTTAAGCCTAAGGTACTCCAATAGGAACTCTGAACCTTTTTCGAAATGTATTTCATTGTTTGCAGAACTTAAAGAATTATGGTTGGACAGCTCCTCTTGGTGCTCACTTATTTTCCCTTCTGTACTTGATATTTTACGAAATAACTTTCTTAGCCACAGAAACATATATTCATACCTCACATTTTTATTAAGGATTATACTATAAAACAATAAAAAGGTTGGTCTAATAACAGATAATACCTACAGTATTACCTGTTACTATAGGTACCCCAAAATCATCTACACAGTATTTTTCAGCTAAAATACATGACTCAAAATAAACTCATTTGTTTAAGGAACCTCCATGCAAAATAATTCTGAAAATAGCACTTGCCGCAAAGCCTATATCACCACACCTATCTACTATGTCAACGATATCGCACATATTGGTCATGCCTACACGACCGTCATTGCTGATACGCTGGCTATCTACTCTCGCATGGTGGGCCACGATACCTTCTTTCTCACCGGTACCGATGAACATGGGCAAAAGATCGAAGAAGCTGCCAAAGCCAGAGGCAAAGAAACGCAAGCCTATGCCGATGAGATCTCCGGAAAGTTCAAGGCACTCTGGGATGAGTTTGGTATCTCTTATGATAAATTTATTCGCACGACCGATACAGAACACAAGCAGGGCGTACAGTTTGCCTTCCAAAAGATGTTTGACAAAGGAGATATCTACAAGGATGTCTATAAAGGGCACTACTGTATCTCTTGTGAAACTTTCTTTCCCAAGACACAGCTGGTGGATGATGAATTTTGCCCAGAGTGTGGCAAATCCACCTCAATCGTAGAGGAGGAGAGCTACTTTTTCCGACTCTCGGACTATCAGGACAAGCTGCTCAAATGGTATCAGGACAATCCAGACTGTATTCTACCTAAAAGCAAGCGTAATGAAGTGATCCGCTTTGTAG
>JALVVQ010000013.1:0-1842 GCA_027023325.1 Campylobacteraceae bacterium
ATTTTAGAGGATGACCCTTTGGGACTTTTAAGTGATTTAAAATCTAAAAACCCAGTAATCACTGCTGATGATAGATTAATTGCTGGCTTTGAAGAGATTAATGATTTTTACGAAAAGAATAATTGCGAACCCCAAAAAACTACAGATACGAATGAGAGAGGATTGTTCGCACGGCTTAAAGGATTACGAGATAATCCTAAAAAGATACAAACTCTTAAAAAATACGATAGATTTAATTTTTTGAATAATAATAAACCTATTGAGGTAAATTCTCTTGATGATATTTTGAATAGTGATGCGTTTGGTATTTTAGACAAACAGGATGAAGAAGATATTTTTACACTTAAAAATATTCCCAAAATTGAAAAAGAACGAGCGGCAACAGACTTTGTAGCAAGAAGAAAAACACTTGAAAATTTTGAAGCTTATGAAGAGATGTTTGCACAATGTCAAAAAGATTTAAAAAATGGAAAAAGAAAGCTTGTTAAATTTAACGAGGGATACTTTGAAAAAGGTACTTTTTTTGTCTTAAAAGGTGTCTTGGTTTACTTGGAAGATATCCAGAATCCAAGAAAAGACAAGAACCATAAATTGGATGCTAGAACTACTACCATATTTGAAAATGGCACGTACTCCAACATGCTGCTTCGTTCACTTGGAAAAGGTTTGTATGAAGATGGCTACTTTGTAAGTGAACATGAAGATAGGGTACTTGATAAACTTAGTCAAATCACTCGTGAAGATACGCAAAATGGTTATATCTATATATTGAAATCATTAAGCAATGATGATAGAATTGCTACAAAACGAAACCTGTATAAAATAGGATTTTCAACAACAGCAGTCGAGACAAGAATTAAAAATGCAAAGAAAGACCCCACCTACTTAATAGCAGAGGTTCAAATTGTATCCGCCTATGAGGTTTACAATGTCAACCCGTATAAATTGGAACAGTTGATACATAAATTTTTTAGTCACAGTTGCTTGGATATTGATATTGTTGACGACAATGGAAATATCCATAGGCCAAGAGAATGGTTTATCGCCCCATTGGAAGCCATCGAAGAGGCTGTTGAGCTTATAATTAATGGTAGGATTATTGACTATCGGTACGATGAGGTGAGTGAAAAAATCTTCAGAAAGGAGATTGAAACATGCATAAAAACCTAACCATCAGAAACATAACAGCAGAATTTCTAATCTACAAATCAGATAATAGTGATGTCAAAGTAGATGTTTTACTCCAAGATGAAAATATATGGCTGACGCAAGAACAAATGGCACAACTATTTGGCAAAGCAAAGTCAACCATAAATGAACATATCAAAAATATTTTTAAAGATGAAGAGCTTATAGAGTCGGAGGTTATGCAGAAATTCGGAAATTCCGAATTTCAGAAGAGAACACCAAATTACTATAATCTGGATACTATCATATCCTCTACTTTCTTCTGTGTCCCATGCGGTCTGCCATCTTCTCCATGAACTCCTGCATCGCGTATGCCATTGCCCCATAGACAGCTTTGGTCTCATAGCCCATGGCAGGTGTTTTGGCGACTTCCAGTAGCTCATCGAGCTCCTCAGTGCTAAATTCTCTGGTGGCGTAGAGGATCTGGTTGTAGCTATTTTCGATCATAGACTTGAGATAGCGTTCTCGCATCTTTTTGACCTTTTCCTCATCATCTTTTTTTGGTTTTAGACGCTTGATAATAGGCAGAATAAGTGTATCAAACATCTGTACAATAGCCTTTTTATTGCTATAATTTTTATTAATCTTTTTAATGATTTCAAGACGACTTTTGAGCTCTGGATCAGCCTTTGCCTCTTTGGCATAGGTACGAAT
>JALVVQ010000013.1:1852-5001 GCA_027023325.1 Campylobacteraceae bacterium
CCAGATAGTCACCCTCGGGGTCACTGGACTCATAGACAAACTTTAGCAAGGCAGGGCTCTTGTAGTTCTCTAGTACCTTCTCCATCTCATTCTCACTGAGAGCGCTTTGCAGTTTTTCTCGGAAGCGTACAGTGAGGAGCTCTGTATCATAGGTGCTGCCGTTGCCATCTTTGGCATCCATGCGATTCTGCATAGCAGAAAAGCTTGACTCCAGTTCGATCAGATCCTCTTCAGCATGAGAGAGCATAAGGTATTGCTCTACCTGCTCAGGGCTAGCAGAAAACAGTGTAGTGATGAGTAAAAGTAAGAGAGAGAATATTTTTTTCATAAAAAGCTCCAGTATTGTGAATATTTGATTATATCATGGTAGGTTAAATGGGTAGAGTGTGGTAGAATTAAAAATTAAAAATTAAAAATTAAAAATGAAGGATGGGAGCAGTGCGGTATCATAAGATGTGCTCATTTCGTGTGATGGATTTGGTACGAGAGGCTGAGAAATATGAAGATACAATTCACTTCGAGGTAGGGCAGCCTGACCTGCCGCCCTCTCCTCGTGTCAAGCAAGCATTAACAAAAGCAGTAGAGGAAGACCAGTTTTCCTATACGGAGAGTCTGGGATTGCTGGAGTTGAGAGAGAAGATTGCGGCACATTACAAGAGAGAGTATGGTGTAGAGGTGTCTCCTGAGCGTATTCTTCTGACGCCAGGAACCAGTATTGCTTTTATGGTAGCCTATTTGCTGACCTTGCGACACGGAGAGGTGTTGGGGATGAGTGACCCTTCGTATCCTTGTTACAAAAACTTTGCACACATGGTGGATGTAGAGCCGCTCTTTATGCCTATCGGTGCAGAAGATGGCTATCAGCTCACACCTACACATCTGCAACAGCATACGATGCAGGCATTGCATATCTCTTCACCCTCCAACCCCACAGGCACTATTTATAGTAGAGAGAACCTTCAGGCGCTGATTGCGTATTGTCATGCTCAGGATATCGCTTTTATATCGGATGAACTTTACCACGGGTTGGTGTATGACAGCAAGGTCGTGACTGCACTGGAGTTCAGTGAGGATGTAATCGTGATCAACGGCTTCTCCAAGTACTTCTGTATGCCGGGTATTCGTCTGGGCTGGATGATCGTGCCAGAAGCACTGGTGCGCCCTGCCGAGATCATCGCCCAAAACCTCTATATCTCTGCACCCACACTGAGTCAGTATGCTGCACTGGAAGCTTTTGATGATGACCATTTGGCAAAGACCAGAGAGGCGTTTCAGGTCAGGAGGGACTATCTCTACGAGGCACTCAGCCCCTACTTCAAGATCGATGCCAAGCCCGATGGGGCATTTTATCTCTGGTGTGATGTCTCGGCCTATACCGATGATGCAGTGGCATTTAGTGAAGAGCTCCTCAGAGAGATTCATATCGCAGTGACCCCGGGGATCGACTTTGGCAGTCATGGTACGAACCATTATGTGCGATTTTCCTATACGAGGAGTATTGCACATATGAGAGAAGGTATAGAGCGTTTGGTGTCCTATCTTGCGCGCCGTTAAGATTCGTTAGTGAAACTTTGTATATAATTCGCTGAAATTGATACAAGGAATTGAAACTATGGAAAAATACAGTAAATGTATGGTGCGTATTCACTGGATACATGCAGCATTGATTACTTTTGTACTGCTGAGCGGAGGGCTGATCCTCTCTGAAATGCCAAATAATGTAGACAAGATAGGCTCACTCAAAGGGCATATGCTTCTTGGTCTGCTGATTACGATCATCACTTTTGTGCGTCTTTTCAAGATAAGCAAGCATCCCAAGATGAAGTCACTGGAGGTGGGTACAGGCAGAGAGCAGATCATCAAATGGAATCACCGTTTGATCTACCTCATGCTTATTGTTGTCGGGTTGAGTGGCGTGATCGCAGCCAATGCTTCGGGACTGGGAGACATCGTCTTTTTCGGTAAAGAGGCAGAACTCTATGCCGATGCAACAAATCTCAGTAAACTGGCAGGCAGCGTACATGCAGTCGCTACCAAGCTTTTGATGTTTTTGATTGTGATGCATGTGGCAGGTATCGTCTCTTATATCTTGAAAACCAAGGAAAATGTACTCAAAAGAGTGTGGTTTTAGTAGCCACATATCCATCATTTAGGATTTTTAACTATAATGCTCCATGAAAAAAATAGTTAAAATCCTTATGGTTGCATCTCTATTTGTGGGTGTACAAAATCTCAGTGCTACAGTGATCCAACTCAATAGTAAAAATTTTCAAAAAACCATCTCCTCTTCTAAGCCGGTATTTGTAAAATTCTGGGCACCGTGGTGTGGGCCTTGCAAAAAAATGGCACCAGAATACAAAAAAGCATCCCAGAAATTTGTGGGTAAAGTGCTCTTTGCAGAGCTGAATGTTGACAGGTATAAAGATATCGTGCGAAAATATGGTATCGGGGGTGTGCCGACAACAGTAGTGTTTAAAAACGGCAAAGAGCTGGGTAGAGAATCAGGATTTTACAGAAGCCATGACATCGCCAATTGGGCAAAATGGTCGCTGAAGCAATAAAGCCCATTTTGGATAAAATACCTCAATTTTAATCCTGAAGAAAGCCATGCAAACCGAAACAAAAAAAGCACAATTTACCACGCCCCTCTATCTTGAAAGTGGGCGAATACTGGAGCCTTTTGAGCTGGCCTATGAGACCTATGGTCAGATGAGTCCCGATAAAGACAATGTGGTATTGGTCTGTCATGCACTGACGGGAAGCCACCATGCCGCAGGACAGTATGAAGGGGATCGCAAGCCAGGCTGGTGGGATGGCGTGATCGGAGAAGGCAAGGCGATCGACACAAGCAGACATTTTGTGATCTGTATCAATGTGCTGGGCTCCTGCTTTGGCAGTACCGGTCCGATGAGTGATGCCTATCCCAGCCAAGCTCCCTATCGGCTAAAGTTCCCTGTCATCACAGTCAAGGATATGATTCGGGCGCAAAAGCAGCTGCTCAGTTCGCTCGGTATTCACCATGTCAAGGCGATCGTAGGTGGCTCACTGGGTGGGATGCAGGCATTGCAGTTTGCTGTGGATTATCCCAATTTTGCTGACAGGGTCATCGCACTGGCAGCGACCTATGCGACCCGACCCTGGACGATTGC
>JALVVQ010000014.1 GCA_027023325.1 Campylobacteraceae bacterium
CTATCGCCCTAATCATTGATAATGACTTTGGCATACATACCAGGAAAGACAAACTTTCCCTCTGCATCAAAGGTAATTTTGATTTTAAATTTATGCGTCATGGGATTGGAACTGGGGATGAGTGCCGCAATCTTGCCTTCGCCACTTAGCTTGATTGAGGGAATCTCATAGTGTACTTTCTTGCCCATCTGTGCATGCGCCAGATCCCCCTCACTGATCTCTGTCACAATTTTGAGATTGCTCAGGTCCGTCAACACCAAAGAGGGCATACCTGGTATCTGTATCTCCCCTTCATTGGCACGCTTCATGACGATGACTCCGTCATTGGGTGCTACAATTTTGAGGTATTTGTACTGATTGAGCACCTCTCCCATTTTGGCTTTGGCCTGCTCTACCTGCTTTTCAGAGATTTTGACCATGTCTGCATAATTGGCTGCTGCCAACTGCAATTGCTCCAGGTCATACTTGGAGACCATACCTTTGGCAAAGAGGCGCTTGTGCCTCTCGAGGTTCTGCTGGATGTTGGCATACTGCGCCCTGTTCATCTGCAAAGCAAGGCTTGCCTGTGAAATTGCCAGCTCCACCTGACTCTTGGCGGCATCAATCTCTTTAGAGTCAATCTCATAAAGCGGGTCGCCTTTTTTAACAATGTCCCCCTCAGAGACTTTCATGTTTTTGATGAAGCCCATATATCGGCTGGTAATCATCTTTTGGTTGTCAGAGACCACACTACCTGTCAACTCCAGTTCTATTGCCATCAGAGGCAGAAAGGACATCAATATAATTCCTAGATATTTTTTCATTACTTTACTCCCAAATTTAATAAACTCTGCAAAGCAAACACTTTGCCATTGCGTGCATTTTTGGCTGTCAAGAGCTTGAGTAGCACCTCAAGCTCTTTGGCTTGCTTCATTAGCACATCAGAGATAGAACTGATGCCCTCTTTGTATCGCTCCTGATATTTTTCATAAACCGTTCTTGCAAATTTCAACTGCGCTCGGTAGCTTTTGATATCTGCATCATATCCGCCTATCTGTGTCTGAAGCTGTTTGACCTTCAAGGCGATGCCTTTTTTGGCCAGCCTCACCTGATCTGCTACTTTCATCATATTGACCCTTGCCTTTTCTAGATTGGCTTCATCTACCCCACCATTAAAGATATTGTATTGCAGCTGCATGCCCACCGTATAGGAATCTTTGTCAAAAAAGTGATCAAAAGGCGTATTATCCGCAGAACCATACTCCGCAAAAGCACCTACGGTCGGTCTAAATTTTGATTTTTCCAGTTCTACTGCCATCTTGGTAATCTTGAGACCCAGCCTAGCCTTCTGTATGTCAATACTGCGTCTCTCTATCATCGCTTTGGTCACCTTGGGTTTGCGAGCCAAGGCACTTGTAGTACGGACAGAGCTCACTTCGGTGTTGAGCAGAAAGGAGAGAAACTGGTAGGCAAGCTCTCTGTTGAGTTTTGCCTGCGAAAGCATACTTTGAGCCTCCGACATGCGGGCTCGCACTTCCAGCTTATCTGTCTCTTGTGCATAGCCCTCTTTTTTCATTTCAGAAATGATCTGTTTCAGTCTTCTGATATTGTCTATAATATGCTGAAGATTTCCGATATAACTCTGCACCAGCGCGATATCGTAAAAGGCTTTTTTGACCTGATAGCGCTTTTCGCTTCTGACTTTTGCCTTGTCCAATTTACTCATCTTAAAAAGTGAACGGGTGATATTCTTATATTCGGTCAGCTTTCCTCCCGTATACACAGGTAACATATAGGTAAGCTTTGTTGAAAAATGGTTGCGTGCTTTGGGATAGTTCAAATCTTTTGGTGCAATTTTTAATGGGTCATGGTCTAGCTGTTGCCCTTGCATCATCGTGCCCAAATCACCTAAGAAATCAGAAAAACCAAAGTCCCCGAATGTCGCCTCCCTGCTCTGGAGTTTGAAGCCAAAGACATTGCCGGCATCATTGGAGCGCAGCGCCATCATAGTCAGATCAAGTTTGCCATAGTTATACCCCTCAGCAGCAATCTCATCGTATTTTTTCATCTGTGTATCATACTGGGCAATCTTGATCTCCAGATTTTTTTTGTCCAAAATCTTCAATGCATGCCCGAGCGTGAGATGATGTAGCCCAGCAAAAAGCGGCATCCCCAGCAGTAGCATGAGAAGCAAAAGTCTTTGTCGCATAGTAATCTCCTTGTGTCTAATAGTTCCTGTCGTCACTAAAATAATCCTAGGATTATATCAAAAAAAGCTTTGGATAAGTTATTTTGTACAACTAGGATTGCATACATAAATTTTAATTATATACTTTTATGTGCATCCTCATGCAGATGATCCCATTTGAGCTTTCCTCCTCCAAGCATATGAAAATGCAAATGGGCTATCTCTTGCCCACCATCTTCGCCATTATTGGTAATGAGACGATAACCTGCCTTATCAACACCTACTTTGACTGCTACCTCTTGGGCAAAAGATGTGAGTCCAGCCATAGTCTCTGGCAAAACATCTTGAAAACAGCCTACATGTTTTTTGGGGATAATCAATAAATGGATAGGTGCCTTAGGATAGAGATCATGAAAAGCCAAAAAATGATCATTTTCATGGACTGTATTGTTAGGGATTTCTCCCGCTATAATCTTGCAAAATATACACATGTGTCATCCTTCTTTTCTTGGGAAATCCTAAGATTTTAAGCTATTATAACATAGAGAATCTACCAGATAAACCACTCCATTAGATTATTTTAGGTAGAATCACGGCAATTAAGACAAAAAAGAGGTTATTTTGGAAACACTACAAAAAAGAATCGAAGAGGCTTCTTCGCTTGATGCACTCGAAAAGATTCGCGTAGAGATATTTGGCAAGAAAGGTCTCCTGGCAGCGGAGTTTGCCAAACTCAAAGATGTGCCCGGTCCCGAGAAAAAAGCATTCGCAGAAGGTCTCAATCATCAAAAATCTGCGTTGCAAGAGATTTTTGATGATACCTTAAAGGTATTGAAATCTGCCGCTCTGGAGAAGCAGCTTATCTCAGAAAGCATCGATGTCTCTCTCTATGGAAATCTAAGAGAAAAGGGTGCACTACACCCTGTAGCACAGACAATGGATAAGATCATTGACTACTTTGTCTCGCTCAACTTTTCTGTAGAGTCTGGTCCGCTAATCGAAGATGACTTCCACAACTTTGAAGCCCTCAACCTTCCCAAATACCATCCAGCTAGAGATATGCAGGACACCTTCTATTTCGCCGATGGGGGACTGCTGAGAACCCATACCTCTCCCACGCAGATACGCACCATGCTCAAAGGAAAGCCACCAATCCGTATGATCGCACCAGGGGCAGTCTTTCGTAGGGACTATGACCTGACCCACACACCGATGTTTCATCAGGTAGAAGGCTTGGTCGTGGAGGAGAAAGGCAAAGTCAGTTTCGCCAACCTCAAGGCAATTCTCACGGACTTTTTGCACCATATGTTTGGCGAAGTGGAAGTACGCTTCCGCCCCAGCTTCTTCCCTTTTACTGAACCTTCAGCGGAAGTAGATATCAGTTGTATCTTCTGCAAAGGAAGCGGCTGCCGTGTCTGTTCACACACAGGATGGCTGGAAGTGCTGGGCAGCGGCGTGGTAGACCCCAATGTCTTCAAGGCAGTAGGCTATGAAGATGTCAGCGGGTATGCTTTTGGACTTGGTGTTGAGCGATTTGCCATGCTGATGCATGAGATCCCAGACCTGAGAAGCCTTTTTGAGGGAGATATTCGTTTGTTGGAGCAGTTCAGATGAGAGTAACAAGAAGTTGGCTAGAAGAGTTTATAGACCTTAGTGATATTTCCAATGAAAGACTCTATGAAGTCTTCAATGCCATTGGACTGGAAGTTGATACGCTGGAACAGATAGTAATACCCGAAGGGGTAGTCGTAGGCAAAATCTTGAGCTGCGAAAAGCACCCAGATGCCGATAAGCTCAATGTCTGCCAAATTGATATTGGTGAAGGTGTTCGCCAGATTGTCTGTGGCGCCGCCAATGTCATCGATGCGGACTATGTTGCAGTAGCTACTGTAGGCACAACACTGCCTGGAGATTTTCATATCAAGCCAGCAGAGCTCAGAGGCGTCAAAAGTGACGGCATGGTCTGCTCCAGCACCGAGCTGGGACTGCCGAAACTCAATGACGGTATCATGATACTCGATGAGAGTATCGGTGCACTGGAACCGGGGAAAGCACTCAACGACTATCCCAAGGTAGCCGATACACTCATCGAGCTGGAACTTACTGCCAACCGAGGCGACTGCCTAAGTATCCATGGTGTCGCCAGAGATCTCAGTGCTGTGCTTAATAAGGATATCAAGCCATTCGCGCACAAGAAGGAAGGGACATCAAAGATTGCTATAGCCCGAAGATTCAGCATTGCCAACCACACACAGACACCCGTACGCCTACTCTACAAACTCTCTCAAAGTGATCTTGTCGTCAGTACACTCCTCATGGAGCTACGCTTGGCATTTGCGGCACTGGAAATTGGCAATGCCGTCTCCAATATCCTTCAGTACAGCACCCATGCCACAGGAGTGATACTGAGAGCCTATAGCGCACAAGCACTTCAAGAGACAGAGAAAGCAGTATCATTGTCCTTGCAAAACACTGAAGAAAATCTCGTAGCACTCACCAGAGAAGGGCAGCAGCTTTCTCTGATCGGCATCAACCAAGAAGCATCATTCAAGGCAGACGCCAAGAGCCCAGAAATTCTTTTTGAGGCCAGCTATATCGCACCAGAAATTATTATCGAAGGTGTGGCACAAAGCAAGACAGAAACAGACACACTCTACTATAAGACATCCCGAGGCAGTGAGCCAAATCTGGAACTGGGTATGCAATACCTTGAATGGCAATGCGGTAAAGCATGTGACTGTCATTTTGCGGACAGTGCCCTGATCGTAGAAAGCAGCATCAAAGAGCGTGTAATCGCGGTGAACTTT
>JALVVQ010000015.1 GCA_027023325.1 Campylobacteraceae bacterium
ATCGTAGAGGAGGAGAGCTACTTTTTCCGACTCTCGGACTATCAGGACAAGCTGCTCAAATGGTATCAGGACAATCCAGACTGTATTCTACCTAAAAGCAAGCGTAATGAAGTGATCCGCTTTGTAGAGTCAGGGCTAGAGGATCTCTCTGTGACCAGAACCAGCTTTGACTGGGGTGTACACCTGCCTGAAGCCATCAATGACCCCAAGCATGTCATGTATGTCTGGCTGGATGCACTAATGAACTACCTCACTGCGCTGGGCTATGGTACGGATGAAGCCAAGATGGATCAATGGCCGGCACGTGTACATCTGATCGGCAAAGACATCCTCCGCTTCCACGCTATCTACTGGCCAGCGTTTCTCATGAGCCTGGAAATGCCACTTCCCAAACATGTCGCAGCACATGGTTGGTGGACACGCAACGGAGAGAAGATGTCCAAATCCAAAGGCAATGTTGTCAATCCCAAAGAGGTAGCAGATGCCTACGGACTGGAAAACTTCCGTTACTTTATGCTGCGGGAAGTACCCTTCGGCGGAGATGGCGACTTCTCCCAGAGAGCCCTGATCGACCGCATCAACTCTGACCTCGGTAATGACCTTGGTAACCTGCTCAACCGCCTCATCGGCATGAGTGGCAAATACTTCGAAGGACGGGTAGAGAGTGATCTGGTAAGCAAGTACTATCAAACAGAACTCGATCTCATGCACACCTCCATCACCAAGCTGGAGCCATTGCTTTTCGAGATGCAAATCCACCGCTATCTCGAAGAGCTCTGGAGACCACTCTCAGTCGCCAACAAAGCGATCGACCAGTACCAACCCTGGACACTGATGAAAGAAGGTAGAGAAGAAGAGGCGATGGCACTCAACGGACTCATTGCCACCATCCTTGCCAATGTGGCAGTCATGCTGCATCCAGTCATGCCCAAAACCACTGCTTCCATTGCGGGTTCACTAGGCTTTGAAATCAATCAGGAAAGCTATGAAAGACTTATCCAAAAGCATCTGTTTCTGGAAACCTTTACGGTAGAAAAAATCCCTCCACTCTTTCCTCGCATCGAAGAGGCTGTACTCGTAGAGAAAACCGAAGAGCAAAAAGCAGAAAAGCCTCCAGTAAAGGCGGAGAAGAAAGAAGAAGGTGTAGCCATGATAGGTATCGACCAATTCTTCCAGACTTCCCTCAAGATTGGTACCGTGATCCAGGCAGAAGAGGTACCCAAGAGCAAAAAGCTCCTCCTGCTTCAGGTCGACCTAGGTGAGGGTGATGTCCGTCAGGTAGTCTCAGGCATCAAAGAGTGGTACGGCCCCGAATCGCTCATAGGTACGCAGGTCTGTCTGGTCGCCAACCTCAAGCCAGCCAAACTGATGGGTATCAAAAGTGAAGGTATGGTACTCGCTGCCAAAGACGAGGACGGTCTGGTGCTGATGCGCCCAGAGAAGCCTAAGAAATCCGGCACAGCAGTCAGTTAATGAAAATAGAGGACATACTCAACCTTACCGAAGGCACACTGACCAGCAAACCCGAAATCCAGGCGATTGAAAGCGCCTCTGCTTTCCCCTCCAAGATCGGGCAGGGTGACCTGTTCTTTGCTGCAAATGCCAAGGATATTCCTGCGGCTGTCGCCAATGGTGCCTACGCTATCATCTACGAAGAAGCAGAGACTGAGATACTCGATCCCGAGATCGCCTGGATCAAGGTAGATTCCGTCAGAGCCTCCGCTTTTAGACTTCTGCGCTATGTGCTGCTTTCTAAAGAAGCAGACTTCTATCTGCTTGACAAGCATGAGATGAGTCTACTTCGTATGATCCTGACGCACAAAGGCAACATCACCTTCCTTCCTGATACATGGTACAAGGCATTTGAGCAGATACTTAATGGCGACGGGCATCTGTTTGTCAGTACTGACGAAGAGCTCATGCGACTCATCAAACCTGAATCTGCACGCCTCAGCGAGCAAGCAGAGGGCTATGCTGTCTCTGACACCCTTTTCAAGAGCACCTTTCGTATCGGAAAGTATGTCTATCAGGATATCAAGCTTATTCCTTTTCATCTAGAATACTTGCTCCGTGTCATCTACCTCTGTCAGAGTCATGATCTCCCTTATACGATTGATCGTATACAGTATACCAAGCATTTCCTGCCACTCTATATAGACAATAACCTCCACACCGTCACGCAGGGTGCCAGTGACAAAGTGCTGATATTTACAGATGACCTGCAGAATGTCGTCAGAGCCAGAGAGTATGTCCGCTATCAAACGACTTGGGTCAAAAGTATCGTGCTCACCCCGCCCAAAACAAAAGTAGACAATGTCGACCGCCCCTACTGGTTCACCACCGTAGAGGAAGCTAGGGAAACACTAACAGCAGTGCACTACAATTATGCTTTTATCTATTCCTTGGATAAAGAGGTATTTAAAAGTTTTGAGCGCATTACAGAAGACACAGGACTCTTTTAGCTTTGACTTAGCTACGACTAGGACTTCAAAAGAATGCCTAGCCTAGACAAAAGCTAGAGATGTTATGGGTATCACCTAATGTTAGAGGTGCCCTTAAGACATAAGTCAATGAAAAAAACCTGGAGGCTGCATCACCTTCCAAAATATCCCTTGACAATCGCCTTGTCCACCCCCAAGACAAATGCAGTGTCTTTATCTTTATAGTTAATAGTGGAGAGTAGATAGCGAATAGCATTGAGTCTGGCACGTTTTTTGTCTACAGCCTCCAAGCAGATCCAAGGAGCATGCGCAGTACCGGAGAGTCGAAACATCTTCTCTCTAAGCGTCACATAGGTATCGTATTTCTCGTACGACATATAGTCCAGCTTGGAGAGCTTCCAGCTCTTGAGTGGGTCTTTTTCCCGGTCTTGGATGCGTCTGGTCTGGGTCTCTTTGTCGATATTGAGATAGAACTTGAAAAAGAGCAGCCCATCGTCGACCAGCATCTTCTCTACCTCATTCACCTGTGCGTAAAAGTGCTCATGCTGTGCCTGCGTGCAGAAGTCAAAGACCTGCTCTATGCCTGCACGGTTATACCAGCTCCGATCAAAGAAAACCATCTCACCCTCATTGGGAAGTTGCTTGAGGTGTCGCTGAAAATACCATTGCCCCAGCTCTTTATCATTAGGCTTAGGGAGTGCTACAGCGCGTGAAGCACGGGGGTTCAGATAGGGTGTCAGCGCTTTGATCGTGGAGCTTTTTCCTGCGGTATCCATGCCTTCAAAGATGATCAAGAGCCGCTGATTTGTCTCGATCACCCACTTTTGGAGTTTGACGATCTCATGCTGTAGCTTGAAAAGCTCTTTCTCGTAAAATCCTCTTTTGATCTTCGCATTTCTTCGATAGACCTTACGCCGCTTCTGGGTATATTCCGGCAGATTTTTGGTATAAGGTACGGTGGTCTTGTCTCTCATGAGAACTCCTTGACAAAAGGTAGGCTATACTGCTTCTTCTGTGCCAGCAGGTGCCGATGGCGCTACTGCCTCATCTCTCTCCAGGAAGAGCTTCATAAAGCGCGCGATACTCTCTTTCATCTCATTACGGTCGACCACCATATCGATCAATCCATGCTCCAGTAGGAACTCGGCACGCTGGAAGCCTTCCGGCAGATCTACCCCTACCGTCTGCTTGATCACCCGCTGTCCGGCAAAGCCGATCAGAGCATTGGGCTCTGCCATGATGATATCACCCAGCATAGCAAAAGAGGCACTCACGCCACCCATCGTAGGGTCAGTCAACACAGAAATATAAGGAAGTTTATGATCTGCCAGTTTTCTCAGCGCGGCAGAAGTCTTGCTCATCTGAAGGAGTGCATAGGTACTCTCCTGCATTCTTGCACCCCCTGAGGCAGAGACGATCACCACCCCACATTTTTTCTCTATGGCACGGTTGATGGCTCGGACGATTTTCTCACCCTCTACGGAGCCGAGGCTTCCCCCCATAAAGGAGAAATCAAAGACTACCAGCTCTACAGGATACTCTTCTATGGTACAGCTTCCACTGACGACCGAGGAGACTCTGCCTGTTTTCTTCTTTCCCTCTTCTATACGCTTCTTATAGCTTTTTTTATCAGAAAATTTCAAGGGATCCACTGGCGCCAAAGAGGCATCATGCTCCTCAAAACTCCCCTCATCCGAAAGAAGTGCAATCCTCGCATCTGCTGCAATCCGAAAATGATTGGCGCATTTGGGACAGACGCTGTGTCTGGACTCTACCTGCTTGTAGTGCATCAAAGAGAGACATTTGGGACACTTGATCCAGTGACTCTGCTCTTCTTCTTCTTTTTTGCCATACATACCGCTAAACAAACTACCAAAATTCATGCTAAACTCCTGTGTACAATCGCTTCTAATTCTTTTATACTATTTTTACTGTGTGATACTATAACATAATCCTCTTCAACACTCACTTCAAGCCCCTCACAAATCGCCAAACCTGCGACGATATCATAAAGACGGCTCTGCCCCACAAAAAGAAAGAACTGTACATTGTGAGCATAGGCCAGAGAGAGTGCCGTAGCGCCTGGTGAGCGAAACTTATAGCCCGCCTCTAGCAATCCCGAAGCAATACGGGGATGGGTATAGGCCTTCTCAAAAAGACCCAGTTCTGGATCTGGCATACCGATCTGAGGTGAAAGCGCTGCAGCATAAAGATTGCCTGTAGAGAGTTTCTCTTGATTCTTCTTGACAAACAGGTCTCCATTCACCAGATTGCACACCTGCGCTTCTCTAAGCCTACCTGTCTCATCCAGCAGTGCGACAGAAGTACCATAATAGGGAAAACCTGAAGCAAAATTAGACGAGCCATCCAATGGATCTATAATGATCCTGCTGTCTCCCTCACCGACCAGACCTGATTCTTCTGATTCGATAGTACCAAAGCTTCCGAGATGTCGCACAAAAATCTCTTCAGCCAGAAGATCAGCTCGCAAACTGACATCACCCCCGGCACCTTTCTCCCCTTTTT
>JALVVQ010000016.1 GCA_027023325.1 Campylobacteraceae bacterium
CAGGGTCGTGTTATAGCCACCCTTCAGGATCAAAGTGTTCATCCATATGGATACTGCCTATCGACTCAACGATAGGCCACGCAGGCTCTGCGAATAGAGCAGTCCCCACAAAAGGCACAAGTCCCCATACCGCTGTCCATTTCAAAAATGTTCTTCTTGTTGTTTGCATTATCTCTCCTTTGGATTTAGGTTCTCTTGATTCTAAGCAATAATTGTGGAGTGAAAGTGAAGAAGCTCCCATCAGCTACGTAGCATAACGGTAAAATCTCCCTCTAGATACCCCTCTTTGATCTCTATCTTTGCACCCAGAGGCTGGCACAACAGCCTAATCTCATGGGGGTGTCCAGTAACTATACTTTCCTTCCCGCTCCCTGCCCTCAAGGAGATTAAAGACAAAGCCTTTACGGCTCTTCTCAAAACAGCGTTGGATAAAAAGCCCTGTCTCCATCCGTGTCAGCAGGTTCATGGAGCCACTTGCCACATACCAGTCCGCCACAGGTATACTTTGCCGGAGTATATCTCTCTGCAGTATCTTACAGCAACTGCCAGAGTATTGGGCAAAAAATATCTATTTTTGAGACACCATAAAGACATTATAGCCAATAGTAGCTAGTACCTTTTATGGCTGTACTCCAGCAGATCCTTCTCACTCAGGTCATGCATCAGACCCATCATATTTCTAGGAGACAGCAGCTTGAGATTCTTGCCTTTCTCACTCTTGAGCTCATTGGAAAATTTGCTCTTGGAAAAGATCACAAAGGTATCGATCTCCAGCTCCGCTCTCTGACAGAGCTGCTTGAGCTTTGTCAGATCACTCTTACTGGCTTTGGACTTGGCATACTTGCAGAGTCCTGCGACCATCTCTCCTGACTTTCTCTTGGCAAGGAGGTCTATCTCCACATTGCGATCCCAGTAGGCTCCAATCTTGTCTATATAGCCACCATTGGCATCGTCTTTGAAACTCTTTTTGACGATCTCCATCACGAGCTGGCTATAGATATGGTTACCAAATGCATGCTGTAGGTGACTCCATCGTGCCTTGACCTCTGCATAGTCACCCTCTTTGATGCCCTTATAGTAGGGAGAGATAGAGGAAAACCAAAAACGCATAAACGGCTGCTCAAACAGCAGCTTGTCAGAGTTGTCATCCTTGCCATCGACTGGTTTTTCTAGGGAAGTCTCTATCTTCAGTAGCCCCTCATCTACGAGAAAGTCTATCGCCTCTTCACCCTGCTCTCTCCTCAGATTGGTTCTTTTGAATGCTGAGTGCTCTCGCCTATCTCCCAGAGCCAGTGCAGAGAGTAGTGAATGGTACACAGGATTGCTCTGAGTGATCCGTGTGATATCTCCATGGATATACCGATAGTTTTCCAGCACTTTCTCTTCTATCAGCGCTTCCAGTGATTTGGACAGATCTACATTCCATCCCATCCCTCCAAACATAGCAAAATACGCCACAGCCTGCTCAAAGTCCGTAGCACTATTTTGGTAACAAAAGGAGCGGAAATGCTCTAGGAGTGTGGGGTGATTTGACATGGATTTGTCCTTCTGGTATAGAGATGCTTTGCTTGAGAAAGTATAGCCAAATATTGTTGTCACCCCTGAATATTTTAGGGGAATGTATGGTATCTTATTTGACTTTGTATGCATCCCAAGGAAGACATCCGATGAATAAAACCCAGAACGATTCTCAGAAACTCTTAGCACTCCACAAGCCCAAAGGCTATTTGGTTACTCGCTCTGATGATCTGGGGAGAAAGACAGTCTATGACCTTCTTCCTGATTGGGCGCTGGATGAAGGGTGGATGCCCATCGGTCGGCTTGATCTGGCATCCAAGGGACTACTGCTCTTTACCACCGATGGACAGATAGGCAATACCCTGACCAAGCCGGGAGCTTGTGCCAAGGTCTACGATCTGGGTCAGAGGTCATGTCACAGAGGCGCATATCGCAGAAGCCAAAAGAGGTGTGGAGAGCAAGCACGGGCTACTCAAAGCCCTTGTCGTTGAGAAGCTAGGGTTGGGTGGGGCGAAGACCAAGCTCAGGATAGTCATCGATGAGGGCAAAAACCGACACATTCGCCGACTCTTTGGCGCACTAAAAGACCCGAAGTTTGGCACACCGCTGAAGGTCTTGGAGTTAAAGCGTGTGAGTATCGGTAGCTTTGGGCTGGATATCCCCAGCGGTGAGTGGCGTTACCTCTCAGCAGAAGAAGAGAGGAGGCTGGTTCAAAATTAGTCCGTATCTTTAGTTGGCTCTTCTTTAGTCGGCACTTCTTTGGTCGGCACTTCTTTGGTCAACGTTTCTTCGACAGCCTCTTCTTCACCCACTTCTTCCTTGATCGGTTTTGATGGTTTTGGCACTGCTTTTGCCATGATCTCTATGTAGACTTGCGTGGCACCTGTAGCCTGTATGCTCTCCAGTGCTTTGAGGAGCTCTTTGTAGTCTATAGCTTCTGCCTCTTCTGCTGTGGTACCTATCTTGCAGTCAAAGTCCCAGTAGGTGGCCTCTGGGTCTGCTAGGTCTTTTCTCTTTTCGCGTTTGGCGTATTTTCTGATGTCATGTTTGATGGCCTCCAGCACGCGATCTGTGTGCTTCTTTGGGTCGGTCAATTGAAAAACTTTTTTCACTATGGTTTCCTTTTGGGAGGCTATCGGACTCGTCTGATTGAATTTTGCAGCCAATCAAGCATAAGTCCGACAGCCTCCTAATATATTATCTGCCAGTGTACCTGCTTTATCCTATTACCTCACCAAGCATATACCCAGATTCTTAGTCATTTCTCATTCTCTCTCCACTCTCCCACGCAAGCGCTTCTTACTGCTCTGCTTCTTCTTCGAGTCCAATCGTCTATGGACAGAGCCTTTGGTTGGCTTGGTGAGTACACGCTTTTTTTGTGTAATCGTCACGCTCTTGATGAGCTCCACCAGACGCTCCAGTGCCTCGTCTCTGTTTTGTTCTTGACTTCGGTGTTGCTGGGACTTGATGACGATGATGCCCTCTTTGGTGATGCGTTTGTCTTTGAGGGAGAGTAGCTTCTCTTTGTAGTAGTCAGGCAAAGATGAAGCCTCTATATCAAACCGCAGGTGTATCGCCGCAGAGACCTTATTGACCTTCTGCCCACCAGAACCACTTGCACGTATAGCATTTATCTCTATTTCGTTTTCGTCTAAAGTGACGGTGTTTGATATTTTTAGCATATTTACTTCTCCTCTAACCAATGACCAAGCAACACACTCACGACAGTCTCGGTTCGTAAGATCCTCTCCCCTAAGCTCACAGCGGTACAACCGTGTTTGCAAAGTAGGTCTACTTCATAGTCTATCCAACCGCCTTCTGCTCCGACACATAGTATCTTTGGCATAGTCTCTTTATTGCTGTCCTTGCTCTTTAGACCATCAAGATAGCTTTTCCAAGAGTCTGAGGCATAAGGATGTGCAATCACAGCATCACCCATCTCTTTACTTTGTAATAAAGCAGGAAATTCATCTTCTACAAATGGCTTAAAACGTTTTTTCATCTCAATCTCTAGTGGTACTGTATCTATGGCTTGCTGTAAGCCTTCAAACACAAACTCATCTATGCGGTTTAGCAGTGGGCTTTGCCAGTAACTTTTTTGCGTACGGTAGCTGTTTACAATAATAAGTTTATTGACCCCAAGAGATGTCATATCCATAATCAACCTACGCAGCACTTTTGGACGTGGTAAAGCAAGAATAACGGTTAAGTCAAGTTTAGCTGGTGGTTCTTTATCTAGTGTAACATCTCTAAGTTGTACTTCATCATTATTGATTTGGGCAATAGTAGCCTTACCTAAGTTACCACCTATCTCACCAATGGTCAAACTATCACCCACCTTAGATTTAAGTACCTCTTTAATGTGTATTACTTGCTCTTTATCGCTAATAGTTTTGGTGTTTTTGGGTAATAATATACAGTTCAATTAGTTACCCATCCTCTTTTTTATCTCACTATAGACAGCATTATCTTCTCTTTTGCCTACAGAGAGTACCACAACTATAACTTTCTCATCGACTACTTCATAAGCCAACCTAAAACCTGAACTTCTTAACTTTATCTTATAAACATTAGAAAAACCACTCAATTTATCATGTGGTACATGTGGATTTTCAAGTCTTTTTTTGAGTTTCTTTTTAAACTGTTCTCTAATAGGAGCATTAAGCCTTTTCCACTCCTTTTGCGACTTCTTGATAAAGGTAAGTTCATAGGTCATATTATAAATCTTCTATAGAAACTTTTATCAAATCTTCTTCATCGTAGTCAAGTCGCTCTCTAACCTCTCTAGCTAACTCATAATCATCGATGATATCCATCATCTTCTCATACAATGTACTAGGCACGAGATATGCACTAGGTTTATTGTGGTTAAGTATCGCCACCGCCTCTCCCCCTGCATCTTCGATGAGTGAAGAGGGGCTTTTTTTCAGCTCAGAGATACTAGCAGAATAGTTTGATAAAATCTGTGTCATAATAAATATCCTTTTAGGTACTTAATTTAGTACTATAATAACTACTTTTTTAAATTTTGTCAAATTTATATATTTCATAAATATTCGTAAGGTGTGGTTGCTACCACACCTCATAAGGAAATTTATATACAATCACACTACCGCCGTAAGGGCTAATAAATTTTACAAATCAAAAGATAAATTGGAAAATGCCCCCTCGACACTCACTGCACTCTTATAGCGACTACTAAGAACCCTCACCCCTTTAGTTTGCATGTCACATATAGCTATGCGGAAGCTCATACCCATTTGTGGCTCGACGATGCAGATGATTTTTCCTTCATATTCACGTGTTGCATGGATGATGCCCTGTAGTTTTGGGAAAAAGTATTTCGGGTAACTCAGCGGTGTGATTTCAACTATCTTTATCTGCTCATTTTTTTCAAGGGTATCTAGTATAAGCTGTGCATCTTCTATACTCTCAAACTGTACACACC
>JALVVQ010000017.1 GCA_027023325.1 Campylobacteraceae bacterium
AGCTTCAGATTGATGATAAAGTCATCAAAGATTTAAAAAAGATAGACAAAACTTGGCAAAAGCGCATACTCTCCAAGATAAAAACCACACTTACGACAGACCCTTACTCGGGCAAGAAACTTGTAGGTAACCTCTCGCCTTTTTGGCGTATTCGTGTTGGAGACTATAGGGTGATCTATGCCATTGAAGAAGAAATAGTGACAGTAGAGGTAATTAAAATCAGGCATCGCAAAGAGGTATATTAGCCCAAGGTGCGTTGGCAAACGCACCCTTGTTTATGCCCAATCAAGTAGTCGCTGCTCACCCTCCAACGCTCTAGCCCTGGTCACATCCTGACTCATCTCGATCACGCCACGATAAGTGCCGTCCTCGTCTCGGACGGGGAAGTACTGGATGTGGATGAACTGACCCTTGAACTCGATCCAAAACTCTGCGAGGTCTTGGCGGCCTGCTTTGAACTCTTCGAGGATCTTGAGTACCTGATCGACGCTTTTGGGTGGGTGGCAGAACTTGACCTCTCTTCCGATGATACCTGCACTGCGGGGGAAGACCCTGTCGTCTCCTCGGTTGTAAAAGACCACGATATCGTGCTCATTGACATAGGTGATATCTACAGGCAGGATACGAAAGATCGAGTTGACCTGCTCAGGGGTGAGCCAGCCCTCGTCAAAGTGGGTTTTGTCCTCGGTACCAAAGGGGAGCGTACGCTTCTTGGTGTCTTGCCCCGGGTGGATATAGGCATCTTCTGGATAGGGGGTAGGGGGAGTGTCGAACATCCAGCCGATCTCACGGTCTCCCTCTTTGAACTCTTTCCACTCCTCTTCGCTGAGTAGGTTCATTGCATTGGGTAGCAGACGGGTCTCTTCGACCTGTAGGATATGCTCTAGAGAGCGATAGACCGTCTGTATAGCTGTAGCGATAGACTCGAAATCTTCTGCCTCGATCGCTTTTCTGACTACTTTGAGCTCCTCTCTGATCTGATCATGAAATGCCCACATCCCCTGAGAAGGACCTGTCCAGTCGTGCTTCTCCAGATAGGGGAAGAGCTGGTTTTCCTTGCGTGCGAAGTGCAGCTCTACCTTGGAAAGCTTGGCAAAGAGTGCTTTGAAGAGCTCAAACTGCTCTGTAAGCGAGGTCGCCTCTAGCTGGCTGATGAGATCACGGATGAGGATATTCTCCTCTAGATAGGTACGAACAGGATGCCCATCGGGGAACTGACCTTCGAAGGGGGAGGATTTTTTGCTGAGAAATTCACTCATGGGGAGCCTTTGTATCGAGAGATTAGGTATTTTACGGAGTATAGCTAATTCAGATAAAAAATGACTTATTCAAACCTTATAGGCATTGGGGCTAATAGCGTACGCCTTTTTAAAATTTTTGATAAAGTGACTCTGGTCGTAGAAGCCAGCTTCCAATGCGATCTGGGTGAGAGAGAGGTGGCTGTCTTGGAGGATGAGGGCTTTGGCGTGGTGGATGCGCTGGTCGATGAGAAAGGCCTGTAGGGTGAGCCCAAACCGCTGCTTGAACCGTCTGGAGATATGGGCAGTGCTGTAGCCTGTATGGGCTGCGATACTGGCAGCGGAGATCTCCTGGTCTATGTGCTCTAGGATAAACTGCTTGATCTCCTCAAAAAGCCGCTCCTCCTCACTGTGATGCTGGGTATCTGTGTATTGCAGAAAAAGCTTCTTTAGCAGTATGATGATGCTCTCTTCTATCTCTGCAGGGGAGGTTGTCTCTTGGTTGATTTGCGTGATGATTTCCATTAGCGCTGCGGCATAACACTCGTCGTGGATGATAAATTCTTTCATGGGCAGTAGATTTGGAGTATCGAAAAGCTGCTGTTGAATTGCCAAGACCCATTCCTTGTTCATATGTAGATTATAATAGGGGAGTGGTGTGGTGGTGAGATTTTGGGTCAGATGCACTTGGTCGGGGAAAAAGAGCGCGATTTGTCCGGGATGCAGTATTCTTTCTGTATCGGGATGATAGGTGATAGGGATCTCTCCTGCACCGATCATACAGAGGCTAAAGGTGGCATGGGAGTGTTTGGCAAAGTTCTGGAACTGCTCTTGGTTTTGCTTGAGTTCAGCATAGGCAAATCCCTCTTTGTTTCGTAGCTGTATAATGCTGGATTGATCCATTATCGACCTTATGTCAGTTTTGTACAAGACAAAACAGATATTTACTGTTATGATACGAAAATCATACAATATAAAGGCAGATTATACCATGAACTACCAAGAAACATTCCGCACCGCACTACAGAGTGCCTGGATTATCATCAAGCTGGTAATTCCTATTTATATTATCGCTGATATCCTTTATTACTATAATCTATTGGAGAAGGTGGCGTTTCTCTTTGAGCCTTTTACCTCACTCTTGGGATTGCCTGCTGAGGCGGCACTTTCGATTATCTCTGGGATCTTTCTTAACCTCTACGCTGCCGTAGCTTTTGCAGCGCCACTAGATATGACACCACATCAATGGAGTGTATTGGCGGTCTTTTTGGGGGTGTGTCACTCTCTGATCGTGGAGAATGTCATCATGAAGAAGCTTGGCATCTCCAACCTCTACTCCTATACACTGAGGTTTGGTGGTGGTTTGGTCATCGCATGGATAGCATTTCAGATGCCTTCTGAGTGGTTTAGTGCCACGGTGACCTCTGAGACCTTTACGCAAAAACACTATGCGGACTTCATGGATCTGATCACTACTTCACTGAGTAGTGCGTTGATGCTGACTGTCAAGATCATACTCTTGATCTCTGTACTTATCTTTGTCATGGATTGGGTTAAGAGCCGTCCATTTGTCAAGCATTCTGCCAAAAATGTGAGCAAAGGATTTACGATCACCGTGGGTATCATTCTAGGAATCACCTATGGTGCGGGAGTACTTATCAAGGAGAAGCAGAGTGGGGCATTGAGCCGTGATGATATCTTTTATATCGGTACTTTTTTGATGATCTGCCATGCGATTATTGAGGATACGCTGCTGTTTGTGATCTTTGGGGCAGATTTTTCGATGGTGTTGGGAATCAGAGTGCTTGCGGCACTTGTGGTATCATGGTTATTTTTGATACTATATCGCATAGGAGATAAAGATGAAAACCATACAGTTTAATAACAAAGAAATCACACCAAGCAAAGTCGTGTGTGTGGGCAGAAACTATGTCGAGCATATCGAAGAGTTGGGCAATGAAATGCCTGAAAATATGGTACTCTTCAATAAGCCAAACAGTGCGGTCACTTCTATGCTACAGTACTTTGATCCTGCCTGTCGTTTTGAGGGAGAGCTTTGCTTGCTGGTGATGGGTGGTAGGATTGCCGGATTGGGGTTGGGACTTGACCTGACCCATGCAGATATCCAAAACAGACAAAAAGCCAAAGGCCTGCCCTGGGAGAGAGCCAAGGCATTTGACGGATCTGCTGTACTGAGCGAGTTTGTCCCCTTTGAGGGCAATCTCGAAGCGGTGCGGTTTGAGCTCCTGCGCAATGGGGTATTGGCACAGCATGCGGACTATACGCTGATGATGTATAAGCCACATGAAATTCTAGAGGAGATCAGCAGCTTTATGACGCTGGAGGATGGAGATATCATTATGACCGGTACCCCCAAGGGGGTGGGCACTTATGAAAAAGGGGATCTTTTCGAGATGAAGCTGTTTGAAAATGACAGCATGATTTTGGAGACATCATGGCGTGTAGATGCGTAGAGAACCTCTAAAAATTGATGTTTTTTGTCCGATACTCTGGCAGTCGCAAACGCAAGCGCCCATTGCATGGGTTGAGTGCTCCTTTGTCGCATCGAACAAAAAACATTTTTAGAGGTTCCCTATAATAACTTTGATAAACAATCTGACACAAAAGGAATAAAATGGCCCTATTGATCTATAAAGGAAAGCGAGATATCACCGCATGGCTAGAGGCACTTAAGGAAGTCGATGAGACGCTGGATATTCGTATCTATCCTAAGGTGGGTGACCCCGGGGAGATTGATTTTGTATTGACTTGGCCGTATCCGCATGGATTATGGCATCCATTTCCGGAAATCAAAGCGATCTCCTCTATCGGAGCAGGGGTCAGTCATATCCTAGATGACCCAACACTTGATCCGAAGATTCCCGTACTCAAATTGACAGACAGCAGGCTCAATCAATCGATGTGGGAGTATCTGTTGGCTGCGATCAGCTATCAGGCGATGCAGTTGCCTGCTTATGGATACCAGCAGGGGCAGAAGCAGTGGCAAGAGTTGCCGCCAAGAGGCTTCGATAGTGTGACGGTAGGGATCTTTGGCTTGGGGAATATAGGCAGATTTGTGGCTGAGAAGCTCGCAACACTGGGCTATGTGGTCAAAGGATTTGCCAATAGCCCCAAGGAGATAACAGGAGTAGAGGTCTATACGCCTGAGGATACGACAGATGAGGTGATGGGAAGCCTGGATATCGTCGTCTCCATCCTGCCGCTTACGCCCAGCACCGTAGGCTTTTTCGATGCAGCGTTTTTTGCCAGACTCAAAGAGGGTGTAGGATTTATCAATGTCGGCAGAGGGCCGCAGGTAGAGGAGATCGAACTCATACAGGCGCTGGACAGTGGGCGGCTTTCCCATGCTTGGTTGGATGTCTTTGTGGATGAGCCGTTGCGGGAGGATCATCCTTTTTGGACGCACCCCAAGGTACGCGTCACCCCACATATCGCCAGTATCACTGACCCTAGGAGCGTGGCAGCACAGATTGTGGACAACTACCGCCGTGCCACCAAAGGGCTCGCACTGGAAAATGTGGTAGACCGAGAGTCTGGATACTGATGGAGGTAGATCTGCTGACACTGTGTTTGCTTTTCTTGGCGGGTGGCTTTGCCGGCTTTGTAGATGCTATTGCAGGAGGTGGAGGGATTATTGCACTGCCAGCATTGCTTGCTGCTGGTATTCCACCGCATCAGGCACTGGCGACCAATAAGCTACAGG
>JALVVQ010000018.1 GCA_027023325.1 Campylobacteraceae bacterium
TTTTCGATCTTGAGCGTCAGTTTATTATCCAGTTTTAGGTATAATCCCTGCATCTTGAAGGAACCAATCTTCAAAGAATCGACAGCAATACCCTCCTGCAGAAAATAGAGCAGCAAAACAGCAAGCAGAGGGAAAAGGAGAAGCAGGTTGCGTATCATCGGATGGAGTGCAAATATGGTTCTTTTTATACTCATAGGACTTCTCTTTTATCTCTCTATTCCGGTGGAGGGGAAGAAAAATATCCACCTCGAACCCGCCTCAATCTCCGGCATTATAACACAGCTATCACAAAAAGGATATGAGGTCGGCAGCATCGACAAATATCTCATGGTGGCCATCGGCAAACCACAACATGGCTGGGTCTATCTTGGCAAAAAAAAGCTCCACCGGTTGGATTTCCTGATTCGCCTTACCTCAGCAAGAAGTGGCTTTCACAAGGTCACCCTACTTCCCGGAGAGACCACAGTCATATTCCTAAGACAGCTCGCAGCACAGTTGGGGCTTAGTGAAGCCAAGCTCATGAAGCAGTATCGGGCACAAAGTGCTTTTGCGGAAGCGGGTATTTTGGCTGAGAGTTACCATGTGCCCAGTACGCTGAAAGAGAAGGGGGTCATCAGGTACCTACTCAAGTACAGTACCGGTGTCTACAAAAAACTCTCTATGGACCTGGCAGATGTCTGGGATATCAAGGGTTGGAACCGACTATTGACTGTGGCCTCCATCATCCAAAAAGAGGCAGCCAACAAAGCAGAAATGCCACTTGTCGCCTCTGTCATCTACAACAGGCTCCAAAAAAATATGCGGCTGCAGATGGATGGCACCCTCAATTATGGAGAGTACTCTCACATCAAAGTCACCCCAAAGCGCATCAAAGGCGATAGAAGTAGCTACAACACCTACAAACACAGGGGACTCCCAGATGCACCCGTCTGCGCTGTCTCTATCGATGCTATCAGAGCCGCCATCCATCCTGTACACAGCAAATATCTCTACTTCATGCGAAACAGCCACGGCACCCATGACTTTGCCCAAGACTACAAAACACACCTGAAGAATATCAGAAAGAAACGGGCATCAAACAGGCAGCTGAAAAAGTAGCCTCAGGGTAATAGCTGCCTAAAATCCTCAAGGTCAAACAGCAGCAGTCTCGTATCCTTGTAGCCCGACAGCTCATTGGAAAATCCACTTTTGGAGAAAAGTGCATAGCTGTCCACCGGGATGCAGGAGTGTTGCGCCTTCTCTTTGAGTTTTGTCAGCTCTTTTTTGGTGACAGGACGAGAGGTATATTTGCACTCTCCCAGTACAATCTTTCCTCCTGTAGTGACAGTAAGTAGATCAAATTCACTGTGATGATCCCAAAAACTCCCTTGACTAAGTACAGGATCACTCCTCTTCATATACTCTGACAGAAGCAGGATAGAGAGCTGCTCAAAAAGCAGTGAATAGTTTCGCTCCTTGTGTGCCTCAAAATTTTCCATAAATGCAAGACCGTTTCCTCTGTGCAAGTCACTTTGATAGGGCGCAACAAAACCAAACCAAAAACGATAGAAAGGCATAACAAAGCGTACTTTTGACTCGATACGATAGTGCCTGAGATGCTTTTTCAGACTCTGTTTGGGGTGGGTTCTTAGAGGTGCCTGGCGAGACTCCTCCAGTGAGAGTATACCTAGCTTTAACAGTGCATTGATGATCTCTCTTCCTGCTGCCTCTCCTATTCTTCCTCTTTTGTAGACATTAGAGAGTCTTCCATCTCCACGCGCCACGGCAGTCAGAATCTCCCGATATGGTGTCTCCAGCAGATAGGAGGGTTGCAGTAGCTGTACTGTCTCCCTATACTGCTGCACAAAATGTATCTCCACAGACAGCGTGGCATCCTCAAACAGGTCTAATGCCAAGTAATCCTCTGCACCACCATAGAGAGAAAAGTATTCGATTGCCTGATCCATTTCGAGAAAGGGGAATCGCCGATAAAAGTCTTGAAATAGCTGTAGAATAATATAAGCTCCGCCAATAGATAGTAAATGATTGTAACAAAATTGATTTTAAAGATAAGAAAGAAGAGGAAAAGAAACGAGGTACCGCCCAAGGCGATACCAGGAAAGTAGATTACTTCAAGCCGTTGATATACGCAGCGACTGCTTTGATATCGTCAGCAGAGTAGGTCGCTACCTGACCTTTCATTACGCCACCCATACCATGCTTGTTGGTAGTACCAGCTTTGTAGCCTTCAAGATCTTTGACCAATGCATCTACGGCCACACCTGCGATTGGATCAGACTTGCCAAGTGCCTTTGTTTTACCGTCTTTACCGTGGCATCCTGCACATTTAGCGTAGAGGGCAGCTCCATCAGCCATCAATAGTGTACTTCCTGCAAATAGCATTGCGATTGCAACTTTTTTCATATCATTCTCCTTGTTTTGTAATATTGATACAGAGGAATTATAGCAGGGAAAAGTGAAAGAATCGTGAAATTGGAGAAAATTACTGCAATTTTCCTCTCACTGTGTAGATTTGCCAATACGCCTCAAGTGCCTCATCCATGATCTTGGGAGAGAGTTTTATCGGCTCTTTGATTCCGTTTTTCTGCAAAAAGTCTTCATCCATTACAGAACTACCCAGTCTCGGGTTTCGAAAATAGTACGCCAGCCCTGCTTTCATGTTTTCCTCACCTCCATAGACCAGCAACGCATCCATAAAGACCTTTTGCAGCGAGATATTCTTTTGTCTGTGACAGGGTATACATTCACGCGCAAAACTGCCCTCTCCATGGGCAAACACCCCACATAGTACCAGTGCTAAAATGGTTTTTTTCATGCCTTACTCCATTGCAGTATCATGGTAGTGCCCACCCCTTCCGTAGACTCCACAGCGATCTCCATGCCATAATGTTCCACAATCTTCTTGACGATATTCAGTCCGATACCAAATCCTCCCTCGGACTCGTTGAATCTGCTGTAGCGCTCAAACATACTTGCCACCTCTGTCTGACTCATGCCGATCCCTCTGTCTTCTATCATCAGTCTGCCCTCCTCCAGTGTCACAATGATCTCTCCGTTGCGTTTGTTGTATTTAATTGCATTGGAGAGTAGGTTGTCTATCACCCTGATGATCAGACCTTGATTGACAGTAATCAGTGCCGGCACCAGCTCCTTGTAGAGTGTAATCTTCTTCACCTCCATTGCCAGAGAGAAGTACTCCAGTCTGCTCTGCAGTATCGGCAGCAGATCCATCTCCTGACTCTGGGTGACCTTGCCCTGCTCAAGCACCATAAATTTAAGGTCTTCATACAGTGTCGAGACAGTGCGTGCTCCGATCTCTATACGCGTCAGTTTTTTGGCATTGGCTGCTGCCATCTCCTCTCTATCGATCATTTCTATATTGGTAAGAATAGCACTCAGAGGAGTATTGAGCTCATGGGTAGTATCTTTGATAAAACGATCAAGCAGGAGGATAGATCGCTGCATCGGTCGCACAAAGAGCTTGGAGAGATAGATGCCCAGAAGCATCAGTCCCAGCAGTGCTGGCAGGACATACAGCAGTATTCTCTTCATGATTCCTGCATACCATTTCCTATCCCGAGCCACCTCTATGATCAGGTACTTCGCCCCCAGATAGTAGTCATCCAGTACCTTGACCAAATGGATTTTCTCTCCAACTTGATAGATCACGGCATGCAGATCTACCTTTGGCTCGGCCAGCGTAGAGAATATCTTCTGGTACTCGAGATCATAGATGGCACTCTCAAAGCGACTGTCTCTGGGATACTTAATCTCTCTGGGAAAACGGCGATGCAGATGCTTGAGTCTTCTCGCCTGTACCGATGCGTATTCCATCATGCGAATCCGCTGCTGTGAGAACATCAGCTGTTCTTGGGAACGGTAATAGAAGCGTATGCTCAGTCCTATCAATAGCAGTACAAAAAATCCATACAGTAGAAGAAAACGCCTGCGGGCTTTTGTCTCACTGCTTAGGTGTATAGCGGTAGCCTTGTTTTTTGACACTGACGATCTTCTCCTTTCCGATCACCTTGCGTAGGTTTTTGATATAGGTACGCAGCGAGGCATCACTGGGCGTCTCCTCATAGCTCCAGAGTGCCTCAAATATCCTCTCATGAGAAAGCACCTCCTCAGCAGACTGCAAAAAAAGCTTGAGCAGTCTAGACTCTTTGGTTCCCAGCCGATATGGCTGCTCTGCTACCAGCAGTGTACTGTTCTTGATATCATATTTGATCCCGCTGTCGATCTCAATAAAGGCACGCGCTTCATGATAAAAGTTTCTCTTGAGCAGTGTCTCTATGCGGATCAGCAGCTCTTTGAGTGCAAAGGGCTTGCGAATATAGTCATCGCACCCACTCTCAAACCCCTTTTCGAGATCCTCCACACTGTCCAGAGAGGTTAGATAGATCGCAGGGCTCGTCACTCCTTGCTCTCGTGCACTCTTAAGTACCTCAAAGCCATTGAGTTTGGGAGTATTGACATCCAACAATAGCAGATCAAAGTGTGCCTCATAGAGACGCTCCTGCGCCTCATATCCGTCATAGACGCCCTCTATCGTATATCCCTGCCCTTCTAGGTACTCACATACTGTTTCGTTCAGTGTTGCATCATCTTCTAACAACAATAATCTCTGCTTCTGCATAAAACCTCCATAAAACAATGGCTCTATTATAGTATAAAAAAATGAATCGGAAACTTTTAATAAACTAGGGACTTCACAAGAGGAAACTTTGTATAATTTTACTATCTAGCACACAAAGAAATCACAAGGAATAAAAAATATGGAGATCCAAACAATCAAAAAAATGGAAAAAGAGGCGATCAAAGGAAGTAGATTTGATTTTGTAAGGCTAGGCTTCGCACTGCTGTTTGTTGTGGCGGTTCTCATCTACAGCTCTGCGACCACAGGGGGTGTCCCCAACAGTATC